>NZ_JANLVD010000079.1:0-2545 GCF_031363805.1 Flavobacterium sp.
TATAGAAGAAATTGATGGTCAATATCTAGAATATTTAACTCCAGAAGAAACAAACTATCGTTACAAACCCATGATTGACCATGATATTTTTGGCGATGTGGACAAATCTAAACTCCGTTTGGCAAAACCTATTGCTGGAACACCTCCAAAATATATTACAGATAGTGAACCAAAATCTGATATTAATATTCGGAAATTAAAACCAGTTTCAAGCAATTCAAATAACTCCAATTTATTTGATAACAAATTAGTTGCTGGAAATATTGTCATGCACGAACGCTTTGGAAAAGGTGAAGTTTTAAATCTTGAAGGTGGCGGTGCAGATAAAAAAGCAGAAATTAAATTTGAAGTTGGGGGCATTAAAAAATTATTGTTGCGATTTGCTAAGTTGGATGTTATTGGCTAATTGTATTCATAATAATATATTGCAATAAATAATAAAAAATACCTTTATTCTGGTATTGTAACTTTAAATTATTTCAAGTTAATTTGTAACTTATAAACTAAAAACTAATTAAATATCATGAAAAATACTCTTTATTTATTAATTGCAATTTTATTTGCAACTGTTTCTTGTACTCAAAACGAAGACAGTGTTGCAAAATCTGGTCAAGATCCATCAGTATCAGCAGAAATATTGCCAAAAAAAGTTTCTTCTACTTATGTTGGTACTTTTTATCCAATTGTGACGACTTACACCTACAATGGAAATAAAATTTTAGAATCTGTATATCAGAACTCTAGCGCAAGTGACAAAACTACTTATACCTACACAGGGAATTTGATTACTAAAAAGGCATCCAATAATACTTATACGGATTTTATTTACGAAAATGGTAAACTTAAAACTGCCACAAGCTATGGTCTAACGCCCAGCAATGGTCAATTGGTTATAATTTCAAAAAATAAAAATGTATACATTTACAATACAGATGGAACTATTTCAAAACAAACTTATAACGTAGATGTTAATACTGGAGTAGAATATTTAGATAATAATGGAACAACTGTTATGACGTTATTAAACGGCAATGTCATTAAACACGTATATCAATCCACCACAAATAGTTCTACAGGAACTACAACATATACTTATGAGTATGATGCAAAAAACAATCCTTTTAAAAATGTTCTAGGTTACAATGAATTGATGATAAATAGCATCAATCCTTCAACGTCACCAGCAAACAAAAACCTGACAAGATGTTTCCTTGATATAATAGAGAATTTTACTTCTGGCCCAACCAATAGATACACTGAAACGAGAACACATCAGTTTTTATATAATGATAATGGATTTGTTTTAGAGGATAAAGAATTCTTTGAAGCAAGTGCCAATAGTTCAGGTGTAAATCTGAAATCAACTACAACTTACACTTATTAAAAAATTAAATTTCAAATAGAAACGCAGAAAAATGAAATCAATTTTTGTGCTTTTCTATTTGAAAAACTACCTAAAATTTAGCCTTTACAAAGTTTGCCAATTTAGTGTAAGCATCCAATTGGTCAATTGGAGCCCAGTCTCCATGACCTCCATTATATAAGTTAAATTCGTTGTAAACACCCAGTTGGTCTAATTTAGCATGTAAATCTTGTCCCTGTGTAGTTGGAATTAAAGAATCAGCATTGCCATAAAACATAATAGTTGGAGGTGAAACTGAAGTTGCTTTATGATAAGGGCTTAAATTTTGATAATATGCTTCATTTCCAATATAATTTACACCAGTCAATGACAAATATAAACTTATCCATGCTGGATTATTGGTATAGTTTACATCGGTAAAATTAGTTGGGCCTACAATACTAGCGACCATTTTAATATTATTGCTTTGATTTTTGGTGTAGCTATACAATAGTGATAAATGAGCACCAGCACTGGTGCCTATAAATCCAAAATCATCTGAAATATTATTATTATCATTCTTTAACTTATTAAATACTGCATTCACATCGTCAATCTGCATAGGAAAAGCATAAACTCCTGTAGATGCCAATCTGTAATTCATATTTGCAATAGCATAACCTGACAAATTTTGTTTGATAAAAGGTATCAAATAATTCATATCGGCTTTGTCGCCAGAAGTCCATCCGCCGCCATGAACAAGAATCAGTGTTTTTGTGGTTGTGGTCCTATTGGCTGGTAAATACAAATCAAATTTTTGTTTAGAATCATTACCATAACTCAAATCTAAAAATGTTTCTTCTTTAATTGGATTAGAAGTTAATTCATTTTCATTTGGACTGCATGAAATAAATAATGCAGTTACTAAAATGCAAAAAAGTATATTCGTTTTCATCTCTTACCGTATCTTTGTATAAAACGTAAAATTAGCATTTTTACTATTCAAAAATCAAATTAAATCCTACAATGGCTCAATTCTTAAAAATATATGAAGATAAGCCGAACGAAGGCGCTATTAAAAAAGTTGTTGAGGTCTTAAAAAATGGTGGATTAATTATTTACCCAACAGATACTGTTTATGGCTTGGGTTGCGATATAACCAATTCAAAAGCGTTGCAACGCATTGCTAAAATAAAAGGTATA
>NZ_JANLVD010000107.1:0-13667 GCF_031363805.1 Flavobacterium sp.
AGTATTTTCAACCACAATATCTTCATACAATGGAATGGCTTCGCTATAATATGTTTTGTCAAAATAACGTTTTGCACGAGCAATTTCTGCCTCTTGTGCATTTATAAATTGTATTGAAAATACGAATAATATAAGTAGTAATTTTTTCATAGGTGAGAAATATTTTTTTAAACAGCCTTTATACTATCAAAAATTAGTACATAAAGGAAATTTTTCTATTTGCATTTGTAACTTAAAAATAATGATTATTACATTAAAAGAACCTTGGTGATTTGTCGTATCCTTTGCCTAATAAATCAAAATTAAACAACACAAAAATTTCATGCGATCCAGAATTGAATTGTCCCAAATTGGATAAAGTATAGTCATAGGCATATCCTACTTTTATATTTTGAGTCACATTAATATTCAATAATCCGCTCACGGCATCATCATATCTGTATGCTGCACCCAATTCAAAGCGATCATTATACAAAACATTTGCTGTAATATCTGCGCTTAATGGAGCTCCTGGTACAAATTTTGTCATAAATGCGGGCTTAAATTTAAATGAATCTGTCAATTTAAAAACGTAACCTGCCGTTAGAAAAGCATGAATATTTTCTGATCCCAAAGCATTTAATCCAGATTTTTCTACAATATGTTTTGAAGCCAGTAAGTTGGGTGCCGATAAACCCACATAATAATTATTGGTAAAATAATAAGCTCCAACACCTACATTTGGTTTTGTTGCGTTTATGTTTTGAGCAAAAGCCAAATCGGTTTGTGAGTTCCCACTTTCGAAACGGAATCCGTTGAAATTGGTTTGCAATGATGTTACGCCTGCTTTTAAACCTAGTGAAAGTCTGTGTTTGCCTTCAAATTTTAATACATAAGCAAAGTCAGCATAGAAATTATTTTCTTTTTTTGCACCGTCGCCAATATCATCAGAAATTAATGAAAATCCGACCTCAACCTTTTTCTGAAGTGGTAAATGTGCAAATAAAGTGATTGTTTTTGGACTTCCAACCGCGCCAACCCATTGCGTTCTGTACAACGATCCAAGATTTAATATAGATTGCGTACCTGTCGCATACGCCGGATTTACAACACTCATATTATACATATATTGTGTGTACTCAGGATCTTGTTGTGCTGAAAGATGAAGTATAGAAAAGAAAAAACTTACTGTTAGTATTATTTTTTTCATTTGATTTTTTTTAAGTAATAAAGAATATTATCGGTTTAAGTAAAGACGACCTTGTTGCGGAGACTTGTTGTCTTTATTGAAGTTGATAACATAAAAGTAAACGCCGTTTGGTGCAATTCCGTCAATCAAATTAATGGATTCAGTACTTTTTCCGTCCCATTGCGGCGTATTGATGTCGCCTTTAAACATTAAATTTCCATATCGGTTGTATATTTCTAAACTGTAGTTTGGAAATAAAAATTTAATTTTCGGAATTGTAAAAGTATCATTTACACCATCACCATTGGGTGAAAATCCATCAGGTATGAAAAAGTCATATTGCGTCACAGCATTAATACAATTGGTCAACGAAATCGTTACTGCCAAACCATTTGTAGAAAAACAATTGGTGGTGTTTGAAAAATCGAAACCATAATAGGTTTCTCCTTCTTGGAGCAATGTTGTGTTTGGTAATTGATTTCCATTTGCGGCAGCATCAAACCAAACTAAAGTAGTATTTGCATTTGTATTATTGCTTAATTGTTGCAAAGTAGGTTTGTCTAGTCCGCAAAAATTTTGTCCGTTTGCATTCAAGGTAGGCGTTTGCACCTCATTTATTACCACTGAAATCATGGTTCTAGTGGAAGTACAGCCAGTTGTTGGATTGGTTTCAGATACATAATAATTTCCTGAAACCAATGTAGTAGTATTTGATAATGGTGTAGTGCTTGTCGCAGAATTGTACCAACTATATTGAGATCCAGAAGGTAATAAATTAGCAACCGTAGCATTATTATTTTTACAAAAACTACGATTACTTGCTGTTGGCGCCACTGGAATTGGATTGATTCTAAAACCATCAGACAAGTTTGAGACTGGTGCGCCACAAGAATTTCCCGAATTCGTTATATATGATATTGAAATATTGGTCAGACCCAAATTTGGTAATTGTGCTTGTGGGATTGTAAAATTCGAACTTCCACCAACTGCAACCAATGAAATAGTTTGTGTTGTTGTAGTATTTGCTCCAGTTAAATTATAATCGATAATTACATTCGTTAATGTACCCAAACCTGAAATTGTTACAGAAACTGGTTGATTTTGACAAACATCGTTTGCTGAAACTACCAATGTAGTTACATTTGGAATTGGTTTTACTACAAATACTTTTGTATTACTAACAGTATTTAAACAACCAGTTGTTAAATTTATAATATTTGTAATTGATATATTTGTATTTCCTGCATTTGGAATTAAATTGGAAGGAATACTAAAATTTGAAAGACCACCAACTACAGCTATAACAATAGTTTGAGAACCAACAGTATTGCTTCCTGATAAATTGTAAGTTATTTGATAATTGCCATCAGGTAAATTTGCCATATTCGACATTTCAACAACCGCTGACTGGTTTTGACAAATAGGATCAATCACTAAAGTTGCATTATCAATATTTGGTTTTTCGGTAACGTTAAGAACATCTGTTGGAATGTTTATAATGTTTGTACAAGCACCTTGACTGCTTACGCTAGATACGTTTGTAATAGTTACATTATAGCTTCCCACTTGTTGAAAAAATGTTTGAGGTATTGAAAAATTGCAAATCCCACTATTAAAGCTTGCAATAATTGTATTTGTAGAACCGTTTGGTCCCGATACTTGATAAGTTATGTTATATTGTCCATTTGGAATAGGTTGCACACCTTGCGTAATAGTAGCAGAATAAGTTGCTGTTGCAATTTGATTTTCACAAATATCAGAATTTACAATAAAAGTTGAACCTGTAAAATCCAAACGTCTTTCAATAATAATTCTTACGGTCGAACTTTTCGGGTCGCATGGAGAATTTCCATTTACTGTATAAATAAAGCTATAACTTCCAACTCCAAAAGTATTGTAAATGTTTTGTATATTAACATTATGGTCGGATGTAGTCGTTATTTCTGTAGTTCCACTAATTTCTACCCATTTTCCTCCCGCATCTTCACCTATTAACAAATTATTTAAATCAAAATTTGTAGGGAAAGACAAATTATCAGAATCGCACAACAATAAATTAGTTGGTGCTCCAGATTCAGGAGCGCGAATTATGGTTACTGTGGCATTTGATACTTGCTGAACACAAGTTCCAATAGCTGCTATCGTATATCTAAATTGATAGGTGCCAACTCCCAAAGCTGTTGCATTTATATTGTTGCTGTTGACTGGTGTATTAGTAGTAACATTAAACCAAGTGCCGAATGATTGTGGCAATAACGCGGAACTGGAGTTAAAGACTTGAAAAAGATTATAGCTACCCGTACTGCTACATACAGTTGCAAAGTTTGTTGGCGCGCCCGAGTAACCACCTACTGTTACAGTAACTGTTGATTGAAAATCAGTGCAACCTGGAACTCCAGTTACAGTATAAGTATAATTGTATATACCGCTTTGAATGATAACTTGTGCATTCAAAATTCCAGTTGTTGTGTTTAAACCACCAGACAAATCATCATCGTTCCAAGTTCCACCAGGAACTGGAGTGCCTAATAATAAAGAAAATAGGTTAATGGATTGACTGCTGGCATTTGGAATATCGCAAACAATGTAAGAGTTGTCTTGCCCTGCACATTGTGCTATATTATTGGTTGAATAAAATGATAATAATAGAACAAAAATAAAACTAGTAATTCTGGTTTTAAATAAGAAATGTATATTTTTCGTCATATAATACTATTAATTTTGGGTTAAAAGTAATTATATAATTCGTTTATACAAAAAAAAATGGAATTATTTTATTTTTTTGTAAAATTATTATAAACAAATTGTTAATAACTTATAAGAATTTATTAACAACTGTTAAATAGAAAATTAGTGAGGAGAAAAAATTAATATAATGAAAATCAGAATATTACATTTTTATAAATTCAGAAATAATATAAAATCAATTTATTACTATTTTTTTAGTAATTTTTTTATTTTTGGTTTTCAAAACTACTAAATACATGCCTTTTTCTAGCAATCCTACATTTATTTTTTCAATTTGATCAGGATTAATAATGCTTTTTTCAACTGCTACTTTTCCATTTATGTCTATTAAAGAAATTTCATAATAGTTATCATTTAAAGTTCCTAAATTAATATTTAAAAATTCACTAGTTGGATTTGGAAAAAAACTAACTTGATAGTCTGAATTGAATTCATCATTAGACAAGGCGGTGCTGGCTACTGCAAAATGCAAGGCAGAACCAGTTGCGGCTTTGGCTACATTATAGTTATAAACCGGATCCATATTTACTAAAAAGTCAGTTGGCGTATGTTTGTGTGTTGTTTCATTAGTTTCAAACATTCCAGTTATTATTTCATTGTTACTTTGAAATGACATATAATCAGATGCATAAGCATATGATAAAAAAGTATTTAGAGACGTGTAAAGTCGAACACATGTTATCATTTGATTGGTAAATGTATTTGAAGCAGCATTATTTGTGGTTGGAGAAGCTGTATCTCTTTCACATGTAATTGTATTGTTAACCATGCCAGCTACACCGCCAACTTCGTCCAAATTAAATACCAACTTAATGTTTAATTTTGGAGTAGTAGCATTGACTATATTGCTTACATAAGCTTGACTTCCTTTCAATCCATCTTCTTCGCCAGAAAAATTTACAAATTTTATAGAATATTCGGTAGGAACATTTTTTAACAATCTTGCCATTTCTAAAATAGAAACCAAGCCGCTTCCGTTATCATTTGTACCAGTTCCTGAAATCGAATCGTAGTGTCCACAAATTATAACGTAAATGTTCGGATAAACTGTACCAACTTTATTTAAAGTTAAATTTTTGCAGGTAAATCCAGAATAAGAGTAAGTATCCTCAACCATTTGTGAATTGGTGTATCCGTAACTCAAATACTTATTTTTTAACCAATTCAATGTGTTTTGTAGTGCTGGTGTTCCTTTTCTTTTTACACCTAAAGCTTCATACTCAGTAAGATTGGTTGTAATGTTTGTTTGAGATGTTTGATTGACAATATTTGCATAAGCGGGAATGTAACTTTGAGCTGTTGCAAAATTTAATGTAAAAATTGCAATGATTAAAAAAATAATTTTATAAGTTTTCATTTGGTATGTTGTAGTTTATTCTTGCAAATATATGAATTATCTTAAAAATACCAATTTTAATCAATATTTTGATTATCAATAATTTATATAATTAATTGTCTAAAAAAGTATATTATTTTAAACTTTGGCACGCAAATTGAATATAACCTAACAACAAGTAAAATAATTTGTTCGAGGAAGCTGAAAATCGTAAGAGTAAGCAATACATTAAATTATATTATCATGAAAAAAATTACACTATTAGTAGCCAGCATCTTCCTGGTAGGAAGTATGGCAAATGCGTCAGAAAACCCTGTTTTTTCTGATAACACAACAAATTCAAGATTCGATTTTGATGAGCCAATTTCTTTTAACGAGCGCGGAATAGAATTTTTTATATTCCCAAATGGTGAATTTGATTTCAACACCAGACCAGACGATTCTCAAGGAAATGATTATTATTATAAAACTGCTGGAAAAAGAGGTTTGGTCGTAGAAAAAAGAAACCCAATTAATTATGGAGTTCGAATTGAGCACGATAGTTTCGGTAGGGTTCGTAGAATTGGAAATACTTTCATCAACTACGATTTTAACGATAGGGTAAACAGGATTGGAACTGTTTATATGAAGTACAACAATTTTGCACTTGCTCAAGTTGGGGGTTTGCGAATTAAATACAACAGGAGAGGAGAAATAATTGATATGTTTGGTTCTGTAAAAGGATATCGTTCTGGTTATCAATACTCAAATGCCAATTGGAATCATAACAATTATGATCATAATAATGAAAATCAAGACCAAGATGATTACTATTATTACAAACAAGACGGTACAAAATCTAAAATAAAAAATGATGACAATTCTGGTTCAGAAAAACAAGAAGACAGTGTCAGAACAAAGAGATAAAGAGTTTATATGCTGGTTACATATAAAATTTGGTTAAATTGGTTTGTTTATTTAAACTCCACTTTCAGCAATGTTAGTGGAGTTTTTTTTTGGAGCTATTTCCTGCTATCATTCCAAAAGTTTTTAGCGAAGAAAAATCGCAAAAAACGTTTTTCCCTTCTATCAGGGCTATTTGGGAAGCACTAAACATCAATAAACATTCTATTTCAAAATAATTTCAGCCAATTTTTGAGTCAAATTTCTTCTAGCATATTTTTCCAACCCAATAGCATTTGCTTTTAAATCTTGATGTAAATACAAATTATAATAGTCCAAGATTTTAAGTTTCAGCTTTTCTTTTTCCGTATAATTACAAAAAATACCAGTATTGGTTTCAGAAATTATAGATTCAAAGTCGGAACCTTTGGGACCAATACCAATTATAGGTCTACCAGAAACCATATATTCAAATAACTTCCCAGGAATAATACTTTTGGTTTCTACAGAATCTATTTCAATGAGCAATAAAACTTGTGATTTTCGTTGATGTTCAATAGCTTCAATGTGCGAAACATAGCCCAAAACATTTGTGAATTCGTATAAATTGTATTCAGAAATTGAATTTATAATTTCTTGACTGACTTTGCCTATTAATTTCAATTCAAAATTTTGACTAAAACCCACAACGTCAGTATTTAATTCCTTTAAAACTTCCCATAAAATTGTTGGGTTTCTATCCGACAAAAAAGAACCAATATGCGCCAAAGTGAATTTTTCATCAAGAATTACTTTTGCTACATTTTCAACATCATAACCATTGGTAATCACTTCAATGGGTTTCGAAGTTATTCTTTGGAATTCAGCTTTAGTTGTAGGACTGGTTACAATAATAGTATCGGCGGAATTTAAAACATGGTGTTCCAGTTTTTTATGCTTTCTTTCAGCAAAAGCTGATAATTTTAAAGCTTTATGATAACCTATTGTTGTCCATGGATCCCGAAAATCCGCAATCCATTTTACATTTAATTTTGCTTTGAGTTTTAAACCGATTAAATGTAAACTGTGTGGTGGACCAGTAGTTATTATGGTATCAATATTGTTTTCCTGAATATATTTTGACAAATAACTTACCGAGGGTTTCACCCATAAAATTCTGGCATCTGGAATAAAAATATTACCACGAATCCAAAGCATAGCCTTTTGCAACAGACTTTGTTTTTTCTGATTTGGAATTATTCCAGAACTTATTCCTTTGGTATTTTTTTTAGAAAAAATGGAAGCCCAACCGTAAGGCTCGGTTATTTTTTGCTTTAAAAATGTTGCATTTTTAGGTAAATCATTAAGCAAATCTTCATCAATAATTGGATAAGTTGGATTTTCTGGAATATAAACTATCGGTTGAATATCAAAATCTGGTAAATATTTGACAAATTTTAACCAGCGTTGTACACCAGGACCTCCTGCTGGCGGCCAATAATAAGATATGATTAAAACTTTTTTCATGTAGATTTTACAAAAAATAAACCGACAACTTTATTTCACCAATTGGCGCGATAAATATGATTTTCAATTTATTTCTCAGAATTATTTAACTTGTTTAATTCTTCGATATCTAAAATATCTTTAGGTCTATTAGCTGCTTTTTTAGCTATAATTAGATTTTTATAATCAATAAACTTAACCGGTATTTCATCTATCATAACCACAGTGGCTGAGTTTAACAAATCATCAAAAGTTTTGTTTTCCAAGCCTTTTACATTTGTCATAATATCTAACCGTAAACCATAACTTAATGTAAAATCTGTCCAACCTGGAATAAACTGCATAGTTTCTATAGTTTCAATATCTCCTAATCCAATTTCAACAAATGCATTTCGCAAATTTATACGATTTTCTTTTGTATCCTCTAGGTAAATATCAATATCGCCAGTACTTCTATTGTAGCCGTATATATTCACAGCAAAACCGCCAATAGTTATGTAACGAACATTATATTGAAAAAAATATTTCCAGATATCTAATATTTGCTGGTTCATTCAGATTTTGGCTTTATTTTTTTAGCGCATTTTAGCATATACGAAATTTCCAAAATCGCCATTAAACGCTCCAGTCTTTGTAAATGCGTCAATGATTTTATTTCAGCTATTCGCTGCGCTTCCAAAATTTCAGGATTTGCATTATTTAATTTGGCAACTGGCATTTTTTGGAATTTTAGTTAAACAAATTTACAAATTGGTTATTTATTAAATCCTGATAAATTAAATATTTTCCGAATCCAATTTCTTTTTATTTTCATAATAAATCGCACCAAAAAATAATAATACAATCAAAATGAAGCTTACCAAAGAAATAATACTACCAGTTTGTACAACTTGCGGCTCAAACTTAAACTCAATATTGTGTTTTCCAGCTGGAATTGACAACGCTCGCAAAGCATAATTTACTCTTATGTGTTCTTGAAGTTTTCCATCGATATAGGCATTCCAACCATTTTTATAATACATTTCAGAAAAAACAACAAAACCTTTATTCGCATTATTGGAAATATATTTTAGATTGTTTGGTGCATATTTCGTTAAATTAATCGTAGAACTTGAGTCTTTCACAAACGAATTTTTCTGAACATTTGGAAAATCTTTTGAGTTTACAAAAGCCACATTTTTCGAATCAAATTTATTCAATGCTTTCATTTCTGCATCGGCAGAATTTACAGTTTTGAGCTCTTTTACAAACCAAGCGTTTCCGTTAGCTTGTGTGTTTTTGATTGTAATTTGCTCTTGCTTTTCATTCGTTTGAATCAAATATTTCACATTCAACATATTAATGACCTCCATATTGTTTTCAGCAATTTGGTAGTCAAATAATTGTTGCATGCGTATCGGTTTTACTGCGCTGTAACCTCCAATTGATTTATGAAAATAGGAAGCTCTTGGATCACTTAACGCATTGGTAGATACTTCAAAAACCCTGTAATAAGATTTGTCTTCTAGTATGGCAGTATCGAAAGAGTTTTCTTGGAATGGCTCATTTACTTGTTGTGCATTTTCAAAATTTGAAGCATTTAAGTAAGTTTTACCTATAAAAAACAAATCTGAAATCATTAAAATTCCAATTAAAATGACAGCAACGTTTTTAGAGATTGTATTTTTAATAGAAAGCCAAAAAGCTATTGCAGCAAAGATGATAAACGCCATAGATCTTAACAAATCGTTTACATACATGGTTTTTCTATCGGTTTTTATGGCTTCTAGAAATTCTGGTCCGTAAGATTGAATTAAGTAGTCATCGCTTTCAGAACCAAAACTAAAAGCTCCTTTAAATATTAACAATAAAGCCAAAATGCCCAAACTAATCGCTGCGGATTTCCATAAATTCAACCATTTTTCTTTACTTTCTAAATCAAAAAATGATTGAAAACCCATAATGGCGAGAATTGGCATGCACAATTCAAGAATAACTTGTATAGATGAAACCGCTCTAAACTTATTGTACAATGGAACAAAATCAATGAAAAAATTGGTTAACATTGGAAAGTTTTTCCCCCAAGAAAGGAATAAAGAAGTCAAAGCTCCTGCTAAAAACACATATTTTATTTTTCTGTTATCGCAAAAAAGAGCCAATACCGCCAAGAAAAATACAACTGCACCAATGTATGCTGGAGCTGCAACACTATATTGCCCTCCCCAATAAGTTGGAGCAGTTTTTACAATTTCTTTGGCTTGGTCTGCTGGAACATTCTGTGTAATTGCGTATTCATAAACGGCAGAATTGGTGCCAACATTTTCGCTCATTGTTCCACCAAAAATTCTTGGCGAAATTAAATTGAAGCTTTCTGCAATGCCATAACTATATTGTGTAATATATTCATAAGTCATTAATGAGGTATCGGTACTTTTTGAACCGTCGGGACTGTAAGTTAAATCGCTTTTTCCTCGAGTACTCTCTTTGGCATATTCCGAAGTTGCTAATAAAGTTGTGGCATTGGCTCCGATCGCAAGTATTCCTGCAATTGCTAATGTTCCCAAACTAGCTAATAAAGATTTGCTTTCTTTATTTTTAAATGCTTCATAGACAAAATAAATTGTCATAATCAATAACAAAATCAGTAAATAATAGGTCATTTGAAAGTGATTGGCATTTATTTCTAATGCTACAGCTATCGTGGTGAGAAGACCTCCAATAATGTATTTTCTTTGTTGAAAAACCAATAAAACTCCTGCCAATATTAAAGGCATATAACCGATAGCATGTGCTTTGGCATTGTGTCCAACGCCAATAATGATGATAAGATAGGTAGAAAACCCAAACGCAATAGCGCCAAAAAAAGCTTTCAGCGGATTGACTTTTAAAACCAAAAGTAAAATATAAAAACCAATAAAATAAAGAAACATGTAATCTGCTGGGCGTGGCAAAAACCGAATTAATTCATCAATTTTTTTAATGTAATTGTGTGGATATTTTGCGCCCAGTTGATATGTTGGCATACCACCAAAAGCACTATTTGTCCAGTAAGGTTCGGTGTTGGTTTCTGCCCGAAAATCATTTTGTTCTTTTGCCATGGCAGTATATTGAACAATATCTGATTGCAATATTTTTTTTCCTTGTAAAATTGGATAAAAATAAATAACAGAAACCAATATAAAACCAAGAATGGCTAACATGTGTGGCAGAAACTTTTGTAACTTCTTCATAAAATAAAAATTGTATCAAATAAAGGCGTGAAGATACATATTTTTTGGATTTCAGCCTTTAGATATTTAGAATGAAAATTTATACTTTTACTCTCACCGAATCTGGAACAAGCATTTCATATTCTCCACCATTTCTTATCACATCGCGAACAATACTTGAACTTATATAGGAAGTTTTTGCGGCAGTTAATAAAAAAACGGTTTCAATTTTTGATAACCTACGATTCGTGTGCGCTATGGCTTTTTCAAATTCAAAATCTGCGGGATTGCGAAGCCCGCGAAGTATAAAATTGGCTTTTAGTTTTTTGCACAAATCAATAGTCAATCCTTCATAGGTAATTACAGAAATAGAAGGTTCATCTGCAAAAGCTTCTTCAATAAATCTTTTTCGTTCTTCCAAGGAAAACATATACTTCTTTTCGGCATTTATACCTATCGCAATTACTATTTCATCAAAAAGGGGAATACTTCTTTTAATAATATCATAATGACCTAAAGTTATAGGATCAAATGAACCAGGGAATACTGCTTTTCTCATTACTTTCTATCAATTTTATAAATTGTATCAGCTTTTGTGGCAAATTCTAAATATTCTTTTTTAGTCATAGGCCAAGACAAAGTATAATTTTCCTCTTTTGAAGCAATTTCGTCAACACTAGATTTTTGGTCGGTTTCCATATTATTTTCTAATGCAAATATTGAATCTTTAGTAACTTTAACAACTTTAGCAGATGAATACCATCCTCTTAAAGTTACTTCACAAAAAACATCGCCAACTTTTGGATTTTTAGCAAATTCTAAAGAGTCATTATCAGCTTTTATTCCAAAACCAATTATGGCAACAGTTATTATGGCACCAATAATTAATCCGCTAAATAACTTAATAGGTGTTTTTGTTGGATTTCTTTCCTGCTCCTTTTGAAAAATAGTTTTAATATTCTGATCTAAATTTTTTATATCATAAGTAGCTTTGCAATGATTGCATTCTACTATATTCACTCTTCCAATAGGAAAAATTGGAATCCAATAAATGTAGAAATATTTTCCAAATATGGTATAATCCATTTTTGAATTTGTTTCACAATTTGGACAAGTAGTGTTCGATATTCTACCATCTTTTAACTTTGAAGAATTTGTTCCGTAAAAAATCATAAGCTTTAGTTTTAGTTTTTTGAAATAAATAAAATTTTTATGCTATTCTCAATGTTTTTATAGCAGGAACCCATTCTTTCTTATGACAAAGTGAACATGTTGCAACTCCTGATTTTTGATTCTCAATATTCCCACAAAATGTACAGGAGTAAACACCATTTTCTAGGATTTCTTTATTTTTTAAATTGAATAATGCTGGGGTAATTGGCAATCCATATTTTACCTCACTGTCAGGATAATAAAAAATACTAATTTCGCCACTAGTTTCCATATAAGCATTTTTTATTTGACCCAAATGTTCCACAGATTTTATTCTTAATTCTGTAAAAAATTCATCTTGTGCCAAACTTTCTTTTTTAAAGGTTTCTACAGAAAATTTCCCATCGTCAATTATACATTCAGTTTTTCCTTCAATAAATTCTTCAAAATTTTTGCTTTTTCCTGTTAGCCAAGTTACCAATCGGTATAAAAGAATGATAACTATAAAAACAATGATGGCTGGAATAATACCTACATCATGGTAAAACATTGGGTCGCCAGCTGCAGAACCCAATGCAATAATAATAACAGTTTCGAATATAGAGAGTTGTTTTACGCCGCGTTTTCCAGCTAATTTTAATGTAAGCAATAAAACCGTAAACATAATGATAGACCTAAAAACAACTTCAAAAAGAAAATTTACTGGTAAGTCATTAAATAATAGTCGGTTCCATTCAAAAATTTCTTTCATAATTTTTATTTAAATTGAAATAAAAAACTATTTCTGCCAAATTGCTTTTCTTTCCAAAGCCAATTTAATTTCATTGTCTAACATTTCACTCATATTCAGTTTTGCAAATGCAGCTTGTTGAGGAAAAATACTTTGTGGTGATAATCCTGGATTGGTATTTATTTCAATGAAATGTGGAATACCATCCATAATGATAAAATCAGTACGAGAAAAACCAGACATTCCAAGAGAATCGTATATTTTTTTGGCAGTTTCATTAACCAATTTTTCTTCTTCTATAGAAATTCTTGCAGGTGTAATTTCGTTCGATTTGCCTAAATATTTGGCTTCATAATCAAAAAAATCATTTCCTGAAACTATTTCAGTAATTCCTAAAACAATTGTTTCACCATTAAATTTGAAAACCCCAACAGAAATTTCTGTTCCTAAAAGCGCAGATTCTATCAATATATCTTTGTCTTCAGCGAAAGCAAAATCAAAAGCTTTTTGAAGTTCGGATAAATGATTCACTTTGGAAACACCAAGAGAACTGCCCGATTGATTTGGTTTTACAAAAAAAGGCAAACCTAGTGTTGCAACAATATCATTTCCATCGATAGTATCAGTATTTGACAAATAAATAGATTTTGCCTTTGGAATATTAAATTTTGATAAAACGGATAATGTATCCCGTTTATTAAACGTCAAGGCAGATTGGTAAAAGTTGCAACCTGTGTACGGAATATCCATCAATTCCCAATAAGATTGTAAATGTCCATCTTCCCCAGGCGTTCCATGAACGGTGTTTATGGCTACATCAAATATGGTTTGAACACCATCTTTAGTAAAAGAAAAATCGGCCTTGTTTATAGGATATTTTTCATTGTTTATTACTACAGACCAATCATTTGGTAAAATATGAACTTCAAAAATAGTATATTTTGATTGGTTCAAATTGTTTAAAATTAACTGACCGCT
>NZ_JANLVD010000108.1:0-4728 GCF_031363805.1 Flavobacterium sp.
TGTATTTTCAAATGTAGCTTTTAGCGAACATCGGGAATATATTGCAAGTGGCGTTCCGCAAAGTATTGCATTTTATCTGCATTATATATCGCTTGTTATCACCATTTATTTTATGTACAGTTTACACAAAATGCACACCAATAAGTCAATTGGAGATTTCCTAGAAAAGAAATTTTTTGTGTGGCTTTTTGCCTTTTTCATTATATACATAGCAAGCACTGAAGTAATGCTACACGGATTGGTTATTGGCAACTCCCCAGTTAACTCAACCGATATTGCTGCTTACAACAAACAATATAATATTGCGTACGAAAATGCTACTGAATCAATGAACGATTACACAAAAGACAATATTGCTCGCGAAAAAATCGATTTGCTAAGAACTACCATCTGGAAAACCAGTTTCCCAGTTTTATGGGGGATTTTTGCCTTTGTTTTCTTGATTTTTGGAATTAAAAAACAAAATAAAACACTGCGAATTATTGCATTGACTTTGTTAGGATTAACCATTGTGAAATTATTCTTATTTGATATTAGCAATGTATCTGAAACTGGAAAAATTATTGCCTTTATATTGCTAGGAATATTGGTTTTAATTATTTCGTTTGTATACCAAAAAATAAAAGTTTTGGTTGTAGATGATAAAAAACCCGAGGAAGAAATCACAAGCAATATTGATTCAATTGACAACGAAAATAAAACCGATGAAACCAATGAAACTATATAATTTATTCTTTTTATTGTTATGTGCAAATATATCGTTTGCTCAAAATACAACTGCCAAAATTGAAAAAGTAAAAGCTGATGGTTTGCACAAAATTGTATTGCCAACCAATGTGCGTTCAGCTTCAAACGATGATTTGTCAGATTTCAGGATTTTGGATTCCAAAGGAAACGAAGTACCGTATTTTGTAAATAAAAATCTTGAGCCTATTTCAGACGCCAATTACAAAGAATATAAAATTATTTCTAGATCCGAAATTCCGAAAAAGCAATCTACATTGATATTTGAAAATTCAGACAAAACCATCAATCAAGTTGCTTTGACTATTGCCAATTATGAAGGTGAAAAAACGTTTACAATTTCTGGCAGCAATGATCAAAAAGAATGGTTCGGTATTTCAAACAACAATTATTTGTCAGATTTGAATGCATCAGATGCTACTTCTGTTTCTAAAACTATCAATTTTCCATTGACAAATTATAATTACATTAAAATAAATTTAGACGATAAAAAATCGCTGCCAATAAGAATAATTAGTATAGGAAATTTTAATTTTAAAACAATCGCCACTTCATTTTTACCAGTCAATTACAACAAAAAAACGATAACAGAATTAAAATCGGATAAGAAAACGCTACTTCATTTTGAGTTTGAAAAAGCCATAAATATTGAAAATATTAAATTTCAAATTTCAAATCCTAAATTATTCAAACGTTATGCTAAGATTTATAGGAATGAAACTCGAAAAGTAAAACATAAAACCGAAAACTATCAAGCCTTTATGGCAAATTTTGAGTTGAGTTCAGATTCCAAAAATACTTTTACTTTGGCAGGAATAAAAGAAAAAGACTTTTATATCGAAATAGAGAATCAAGACAATCAACCATTAACTATTGATAATATCCAATTCTTTCAATATCCTGTTTCAGTCATAGCAGATTTGAAAACCAACCAAAATTATACCATAAAAACTGGAAATTCAAATGCAACACTTCCCGTTTACGATATCGAAAATTTTAAAAACAATATTCCCAATAATTTACCAGCAGCTACAATTTCTGAAATAAAATTTGCCGAAAAAGCTGCAGAAAATAATTCACCAAAATCATTTTGGCAACAACCTTGGTTTATGTGGGTTTGCATCAGTTTGGGCGCCATTGCTATTTTATATTTTGCTTCCAGTTTGGTAAAAGATTTAAACAAAAAATAATTTACAGTATATGAAACAAGCCACACAACTCGCTTTTTATGGAGCAATAGCTATTCTTATTGAAAGAGTTATTTATTTGATAAATAATATTTTTGAATTTATCGCTTTCGACCCAAAAATTTATATCGTTTTAAATACAATCGAAGTCATGGGATTTTTTGCAATAGCAAATTTTTTCTATGTTTTATACCAAAAACAAAATAGTAAAAACAACAACAATGAGTAAAGAAATATACGATTTGCTCGAAATAAATCACGAAGAAAACAGATCCCAAGTTGCCATTAAACCTGAAAACTTTATCCAACATATATTCATTCATTTAGGAATTTTGTTTGGGCTTATTGGGTTGTGCTATTATCTTATAGAAATCGACAACAGTTCCAATAATGAAATTTTAATCGCTTTTATTTTTGCTATCTTATTTCTAGTATTTTTTGTGGTTTTAATCGTAGAAACCATTTATTACCAAGTCAAAAAGAAATTCAAACTTCGAAACGCGGCTTTATTTTCAATACTAATGTTTATTGTATCAATGACAGTTATATTATTTTCTTTAGGATTATAAAAAATCTTCTCATTAAATATTGCTATTTTTGCCAAAACAAATAACACAATTATGTTAATAATAGGCATTGCAGGCGGAACAGGATCAGGAAAAACAACTGTAGTTCATCAAATCATGAACGAACTTCCTGATGCAGAAGTAGGAATTATTTCGCAAGATTCCTATTATAAAGAAAGTCATAATTTGGCGTACGAAGAGAGAGCCTTAATTAATTTTGATCATCCTAGAGCTATAGATTTTGAGCTACTAGTACAACATCTCAAAGATTTAAAAGCTGGAAAAGTCATCGATCAACCTGTATATTCCTTCGTTACACACAACAGAACAGACGATACCATTTCGACACATCCACGCAAAGTAATGATAGTAGAAGGCATACTTATCTTAACAAATCCTGAGCTTCGCGACATGTTCGACGTCAAAATATTTGTTCACGCCGACTCAGACGAGCGATTAATTAGAAGACTAAAAAGAGATATTGCCGAACGTGGTCGTGATATGGAAGAAGTTTTAAATCGCTACCAAACCACACTAAAACCAATGCATCAGCAATTTATCGAACCCACAAAAGCATTCGCCGACATTATTATTCCAAACGATAAATTCAACACCGTTGCCATCGATGTAGTTCGAGCCGTAATAAATCAAAGAATATCATAAAAAATTAATATCTTTAAATTAAAAACAGATCATCCTGAGCTTGTCGAAGGAAGGAGCTATTTCCCGCTTTCACCTTTATCTTTTTGTTTTTAAAGAAAAAACAAAAAGGATATCGGCTCAATCGGGGCTAAAAACCCGCAGAAATGAACAACCCATTCCAAAACAAACCTTGGTATAAATTTATACTAAACAAATACATAGTCGTAACACTATTTTTTGTAGTTTGGATGCTATTTTTAGACAACTATTCCTATCTAGATCACAGATTATTAAATAAAGAAGTCAATGAATTGGAAGATAATAAAACCTACTATCAAGACGAAATAAAAAAGGATAAAAACCAAATCAAGAAGTTTAAAAATCCCGCTGAAATCGAAAAATATGCCCGCGAAAAATATTTCATGAAAAAAGACAACGAAGACATTTACATTATTGAATTTGAAGGAGATACAATTGAAAATAACAAATAACAAAAATCAAATCTCAATTAACAAAAACCAAATCACCGAATAAACCAAAATGAAAAACCTATTCAACGATTTCGAATCCATATCTTCCAAACAATGGAAACAGCAAATACAATTTGAACTCAAAGGTTTAGATTATAACGACACTTTGGTTTGGGAAAGCCCAGAAGGAATCAAAGTAAAACCATTTTATCACAAAGACGAAGACCAAAAAACCGTTTCCATAAATACAGAAGCTTCACAATTTAAAATCGTTCAAAATATATTTGTTTTCGATGTAGAAAAATCAATAAAAAAAGTAAAAAATTCCATTGCGCGTGGTGCAGAAAGCATACGTTTTACTATTCAAAAAGAAGATTTAGACATTACAAAATTACTTTCAGAAATAGATATTCAGAAAAATGCAGTTTATTTGAATTTAAAATTTCTTTCAGCCAATTTTCTTAAAAAAATCAACCAAATTGCACTTTCAAAAAATGGTATAATCCATATTCAAGTAGATCCAATTCACCAATTAATTACAGATGGAAACTGGTTTGAATCGGCAGAAAAAGACAACTTTGAAGTTTTAAATTCTGTATCAGCTGAATGCAAAAATATTTCATTCATTAATATAACTGCCAATATTTATCAAAATTCTGGAGCCAATATGGTGCAACAATTGGCTTACACATTGGCACACATAAACGAATATTTTAATCAAATAAAAGTAATAAATCAACCTATAACAATTGAAGTTTCGGTTGGCACCAATTATTTTTTCGAAATAGCAAAATTACGCGCATTGCGACTGATTTTTAATACTTTGGCAACAGAATACAATCACGAATTTGATTGTCATATCATTGCCACACCAACGAAACGCAACAAAACATTATACGATTATAACACCAATATGTTGCGCACCACTACCGAATGTATGAGTGCAGTTTTGGGTGGCGCAAATGCAATTTCAAATTTGGCTTACGATGCTATTTATCACAAAGACAATGAGTTTGGCGATAGAATATCTCGTAACCAATTACTAGTTCTCAAACACGAAAGCTATTTTGATGTTGTTAATAATCCAGCCGATGGAACTTATTATATCGAGAGTTTAAC
>NZ_JANLVD010000164.1:0-4697 GCF_031363805.1 Flavobacterium sp.
ATATTATTTGCTTGTTGAAGCAGATAAAAAGTACACAATTTCAAAAACTCAACCCGTAAGTACAGAGATAATATTGAGCAAAGGCGACCATAAAATTGCCAAAAAAGACCCTGTTCCTGAAAAGGAAACTTCGCTTATTGATCAGGCTATAGTGAAGATTAAAAATGCTGTTGGTTGGGATAAGATAACGGTATCAGGAATTACGAATGCGGTGGTAGATATGCCAGAAGAATTGCCAAAAATTGAAGGAATACTTACGGCTTATTTCGCAAAGGAAGAATTTACAAAAGAAACTGACGAAGCTGCTGGCGAACACAAGTACACTTTTGCCAATGATAATAATAATATCGATAAGGATAAAATTGCTGGGATCATTAAGAAAAAAGTCGATGCTCAATTAAAGGCAGATAAAAAATATGCAAAACTTGATGACATTAAAACGGCGCTTTCTGAAACTTCCTATAAAAAAGGTGCTACAATTTCCTTTAAATTATACAAACTTGGAGCGAATTTTATAAAAATAAACAGTGCTCCACTTGAAGAAGAAGTCTATGTTGTGGCAAAAACATTTTTGCTAGATGGAAAGGAAGTAACCATTAAAATAAGAGAAAAAGATGCCGTCTTGGTTGGTGCCGATGGAGATTTAAATGTTCTAGAAGCCAAAGAAAATGTAACTGAAATAACTACATTAAAAGCAGTAGTAGAAAAAGGTATTGCCAAAGTAAAAATAAAGCTACGCCCAAAAGCCGATGCAGATTTAGCTACTTGGAAGGATAAACTAACAGGTATAAAAGACGGGACACATACCTACAAATTTGGAAGTGATGGTAACAATACCAAAACTGCTGAACAAAAGAAAAAAATTGCTGGAATTATTGCTGGTAAAATTAAAGCTACACTTGCAGAATCGAAAAAATTCGCAAAGGTTGATGCGATTGAAAAAGCTTTAACAAATGAAGTTTACAATAAAAATGAGGAAATAACTTTCGATGTTTATAAAACGGTCATAGAAAACCTTTGGTTAAAAGCCGAATGCCAAGGTACTAAAAAATATGAAGGAGATTATTTGAAAAAGGATGGGGAGTATTTTGTGATTGGGAGCCGCTGTTTTTGTAATAGAGATATTTCAATTACAGAGTTTGAAAACATTCTTAAGAAACTGAGAGAAAATGAGTCAATGGCAAATACTTCGTCTTTATTTTACGCAAATAATTGTAAACTTGATGATAAAACGAATGTAAGTTTCATAAAAAAATTAAACGATACTTTCAAAAAATATGAAATTAATACATGTATAAGAAAAATACATTTTTTATCACAAGTATATCATGAAACTGATAGATTTCAAACCACAAAAGAGTATAGTGAAACTGGAAGATATAAGCCATATATAGGTAGAGGCTTAATGCAATTGACCTGGAAAGATGGCTATGCCAGATATAAAGCATATTCTGGAACAGATGTGTTAACAGATTATGAAAAAGTAGCTGAAGAATTAGAACTTACTGTTGATACGGCCGGATGGTTTTGGAAACAAGGTAAAGAGCTAAGTCCTGGCTCGACGTGGTCAGTTCCAGCAACTTCATTTAGTGAATATGATAAATCTACGGGTAAACAATATCCTAAAAAAGAGTATACTTATGAGGTTGATGGTGTATCGAAAAAATATGGAACGGTTGATATTAATCTTTTAGCAGACGCAGATTATATAGATACTATAAGTTGGCTTGTAAATGGAGGAGGAAATGGTAGAACAGAAAGAAGAGAATATTTAAAGGAAATAAAGAAAATTTTTAAATATCCCGCAGATTGTGCTAATGCCAATTCGAAATCAAATTCAAAAGTAACAATTCACTTTGATGGTGAAACTGCATTAGCTAGTGGAATATCCCAAAGAACAAGAACAATACTAGAAGAAGTTGGTGAAGCATCAAAAAACTATGATATTTACATCACAAGTACTGCAAGGACTCCAGCAGATCAGGCAAGGATTATGTATGACAATATAGCAAGAACTGGAGCTGCAGCGCAAAAAGTAATATATGCAAATGCTGGTGATCAAGTTATTGATGTTTACACTGCTGGTTCAAATGCTGGAAAATCTCAAACTGATATCATTCAGGATATGGAAAATAAAATTAATGAAATAGGACCATCAAGTGTATCAAAACATTTGGCAAATCCTGCAGTAATGAATACATTTGATGTTTCGATAAGCAGATTAACAAACCCTAATGATTTTAAAACTACTATGAAAGCTAGAGCAGAACTTCATCAACTATTGGATGAAAATGCTTGTTATCATATTGAAATAAACCAATAATGAAAAAACTAAATCACACAATTTTAGGAGTATTTCTAATTTCTATTTTAATTACATCTTGCAAAAAAAATGAACAAACCTTACAGATTAGTAAGTCAACTGAGAAAGCTCAAATTATTAATGATACAATAATTGTTAGTACAGGTATTTATCTATTATCGCCTAATGAAAATGAAATCGATTCACTCAAAAAAACAATGGGCGATGATAATTTTTATACAGTAGCTGATGATAGTAATTTTTATACTTCTAAAATTTATTCTCAGCCTAATACAAAAATAATTCCGGTAAAATTTGACAAAATCAATTTTAAAAATGAGAATTATTTATTCAATAAAAAAAGCAATAAAAATAATTGGTTAATTTTAGATTATAAAGTAGGTAGCAAACCACAAATATATTCATTAGTAGATTTTTATCTTAAATTAAGCGAACAAAATTCATCCAATACAGCAAATACAAGTGATTTAGACTCCTTTTTGAATAATGAAGATTTTCTAAATTTTTCATTTGATATAAATGGTGATGGAAAGGATGATAAAATTTTCAGTAGTAAACCAAATACGGGCGACAGTTTAGTTGTCTATTTTTATGAAAATAATGGCTACATATTAAAATTGAAAACAACCAATTTTTCTCAAGATGGTGGAAATCAAATATCCGAAATTAAGAAAAAAGAGAACGGATTTTCTATAGTAACAGAATTTCCACAAGGAACAGATAAATACACTTACTTTATCAATTATAGTAATAATAATTTCATTGTAAACAGTGTTACGCATCAAATTGATTCGTCAGAAGATAATAGCAAAGTAAAAATTTGCGAGTTTCAAACTCAAATTAATCTTCAAAAATCTACAGATGAAATTTTTAGCAAATTGATTGATGCAGAAAAAAAAGCTGTATGTGTGACAAAATAATGGTTAAAATCAAAACATAAACTGAATAAATTTAAAAAACGGCTCACCAGCCGTTTTGTTCTTTGAAATATATTAAATGTAAAATTATTACGGCTACTGCCCCAAATTGTAGCGGCAGCCCGAGGAATTAAAAGCTATTTTTTCTACGAGCAACAGAGCGACCAAAGGAAGCTCCTGTTGCGAGAATAGAAAAAAAGCTTTTGAGACGAGGGCTATAGCGAAAAGTTGGAATAGGCACAAAAAAAACTGCTACCAGTAGCAAAAAACTGCTAGCTACCAACAAAGATATTGGGCAAACCCTTGAGAAAAATACGTTTGGAAAATGCAAACTACAGCCTACTAGTTCGGGCAACTTGCCTTGTCAGGCTGTTATAACGCAATGGACAGGCTTTTATGAGAAAATAACTTTGGAAGAAAACAAAGGCAACCCGCTACTCGAAGATAGCAAAGGCACCTGCCCAATTGGTGGTCCTGATTGTATTTCGATAACCAACCACGGTCAGCAAGGCGAAGGCACTAAGCAACAAGCCAAAAAAGGCGATAATGCTGCCCAAAACCAAGCCAATCCTGTATTTAAGGATTTTAATGACAGTGAAACACAAAACGAAAAAAACTATATACAATAACGCACCATGGGAAAAACAGGAGTAAAAGTTATAGCAGGCAAAGGTGAAGTACAAGCAGGCGTTTGGGAAAATTATAGTGTGGTGGAATGGTATCCAGAAACACCCGAAGAAGAGCGAAATGAAGCCGCTGTAAAATGGGAAGCCTATCATTTGGGGGAAGATGGGTATGATATGATACTGCAAAAGGAACAAGGAAACTTTCGGTTTTTGGAAAGTGGCGTAGGACAAGAATTTTTGATTGTAGGCTATTCTCACGAACCAGAATTGAACAATAATAGTGCGATAAAAGTAAAAATAGTATCTGGCGAGAAACGAGAAATATTGGGAATTGATATGACCGATATTAATGATAAACCTATTTCTGGACCTTTAAATTATGGCAAAGTAGTCAATGTAAAGACGCGCACCACAGGCATGGTTGGCGAAACTTTAAATATTGATATGTGGGAAGACGATGCCAAAGGCGCAGGACACAGCGAAGAAAACAAATACAATAAAGTCGATTCTAAAATGGCGAAAGTTGGCGCAAAAGGCGTGGCTGAAAAACAGTTTACGATAAAACCCAATTTTGCCAAAATAGCTGAAGCCCACAATAAACAAGAAGGCAATACACACGAGTATTATTTTACGGTTTATGCAGGAGAGGTATCGAATGCAAGTGGAAATGTAAATGTATATACAGCAGAGTATAAAGAAAAAAAGGATAAGGAAGCTCAGGATGAAATAGCGGGAAAACACCCGAAAGTGGAGCCAATAAAACCTGTAAAAAGGCAACCTCTCGCTCCGCCGAAGAAAGAAACTCCAAAAACATCGGAACCTAAAGCTACG
>NZ_JANLVD010000183.1:0-7593 GCF_031363805.1 Flavobacterium sp.
CAAATGTACAACTATTTATTTTAAATCAAATGCTTGTGTAACTTTTTTTCGTTTAAAGTTACTTATTATAAATAATGTATAATTCATATATTTGTAAACAATTAAAAATCATCAAATGAATTCCATTATTAAAAGAAATGGTTTTTTTATAGGACTTATTTTAGGACTTATTCATATACTAATAACGTGTTATTTATTTTTTTCTCAAGATCCAAATGCTTTCACAGATTTAAAAATCGGAATGCTTAAGATTTTCATTTCCATTCTATTCGGCATAATAGCATTATTGATTGTAAAACATAAAATGAATAATCTTATTGGTTTTAAGGACGCTTTTACTAGTTATTTTATAGTTAATTTTGTTTCAAGTATATTGTCGTTTCTGTTTTTCTTTGTATTATTTAATTCATTTTCGTCTGATGTAAAAAGAGAAAATATTAAAAAAAGCATGGTTGAATTTCAAATAAAAACAATGAAACAAAACAATTCATCCGATATTGAAATAGCAAAAGTACGGGAATCTTTTATAAGTTTTAATCCATTTTCGTTTATTCAAGGATTTAATTCGACAGTAAAATATTTATTACGAGATTCATTAATTGGGTTAATCGTAGCATTAATTTTTAGAAATCAAAAAGTTCCATTATAAATGAATATTTCAATCATCATTCCATTATTAAACGAACAAGAATCGCTACCAGAATTGACTTCATGGATTGCCAGAGTGATGCAAGAAAATAATTTTTCTTATGAAGTTATTTTTATTGACGATGGAAGTACGGACAATTCTTGGGAAACTATAGAAAATTTATCTCAACAAAATTCAAGTGTAAAAGGCATTCGTTTCTTCAAAAATTACGGAAAATCACAAGCTTTGCATGCTGGTTTTGCCAAAGCTGAAGGCGATGTAATTATTACTATGGATGCAGATTTGCAAGATAGTCCAGATGAAATTCCTGAACTTTATAATATGATTATAAATGATAATTATGATTTGGTCTCCGGTTGGAAAAAGAAAAGATACGATAATGCTTTCACCAAAAATTTACCTTCAAAATTGTTTAATGCTGCGGCTAGAAAAACATCTGGCGTGCATTTGAATGATTTTAATTGTGGATTGAAAGCCTATAAAAAAATTGTTATAAAAAATATTGAAGTTTCGGGCGAAATGCACCGTTATATTCCAGTTTTAGCCAAAAATGCCGGCTTTTCAAATATCGGCGAAAAAGTAGTTATCCATCAAGCTCGAAAATATGGCGAATCAAAATTTGGGATGAGTCGTTTTGTAAATGGATTTTTAGATTTAATTACGATTTGGTTTTTATCTAAATTTGGAAAAAGACCGATGCATCTTTTTGGTGCTTTGGGAACAATTATGTTTTTAATTGGTTTTCTATCAGCTGTATACATTGGGTTTGTAAAATTATACCGATTGTATCATGACTTGCCTTATAATCTAGTTACGAATAATCCGTGGTTTTTTATTGCTTTAACTACTATGATTATTGGGACACAATTATTTTTGGCTGGTTTTTTGGGAGAAATCATTTTGAGAACAAAAAATAATGAGGAAAGATATAAAGTTTCGAAAGAGATAAATTTATAAAAAAATAATTCTTTATTCAGCTACTAGCCCAGATTGAAGTGGAAATCCTGTAATTGCGAATGAAAAATTCTGATTAGATTGCTTCGTGCCTCGCAATGACAGATTGAAACGGAAAGCTGGAAATAGCTCAAAAAAAAATAAAATGCATATAGAACAAAATATATTGGATGCGGTGAATATTTGGTTGACTCCCACTTTTGACAATCATACGCAGGAAGCCATAAAAGAAATGATGACTACCTCGCCAAAAGAACTAGAAGATAGTTTTTATAAAAATTTGGAATTTGGAACTGGTGGAATGCGTGGTATAATGGGCGTTGGAACCAATAGAATCAACAAATACACCTTGGGGAAAAATACACAAGGATTATCGGATTATTTGCATAAATCGTTTCCAAATGAGCAAATTAAAGTGGCTATTGCCTACGATTGTCGCCATAATAGCGATACTTTGGCAAAAATAGTGGCTGATGTTTTTTCGGCAAACGGAATCAAGGTTTTCTTATTTTCTGAAATGCGAACCACGCCAGAATTGTCATTTACTGTGAAATATTTAAATTGCCATGCTGGAATTGTATTAACAGCATCGCACAATCCGCCTGAATACAATGGTTACAAAGTATATTGGCAAGATGGTGGACAATTGGTTCCGCCGCAAGACCACGAAATTATTCAGTTAATTGAAGCTTTGAATTATGACGAAATTAAATTTGAAGCCAATGAAAATCTGATTGAGTATATTGATAAGGATGTTGATGATGCTTTTATAAAATCGTCTATTGAAAATGCAAGTTTTAATACATCGGCTTCTGCTAAAAACGATTTGAAAATTGTTTATACATCCTTGCACGGTACTTCAATTAAATCAATTCCCCAAGTTTTGGAGAAAGCAGGCTACAAAAATGTTAATATTGTTGCGGAACAAGCGCAACCAGATGGAAATTTTCCAACGGTAAAATCTCCAAATCCCGAAGAACCAGAAGCTTTGACTTTAGCTTTGGCTTTGGCAGAAAAAACAAATGCAGATATTGTGGTTGGTACCGATCCTGATTCTGACCGTTTGGGCGTTGCCGTGAGAAATACCGAAGGTAAAATGATTTTGCTAAACGGAAACCAAAGTATGGTTATAATGACTCATTTTTTGCTACAACAATGGAAAAAACAAAATAAAATAACTGGTACAGAATTTATAGGTTCGACAATAGTTTCAACACCAATGATGCTGGAATTGGCATCGGCTTTTGGGGTGGAATGCAAAGTGGGTTTGACAGGTTTTAAATGGATTGCCAAGTTTATTAAAGATTTTCCAAACCAAAAATTTATAGGTGGCGGCGAAGAAAGTTTTGGGTTTATGGTGGGAGATGCTGTTCGTGACAAAGATGCGGTAGCTGCCACACTTTTGGTTTGCGAGATTGCGGCTCAAGCCAAAGAAAAAGGAAGTTCTATGTATCAAGAATTGCTTCAAATGTATGTAGATTTCGGTTTTTATAAAGAACATTTAATTTCGATTACAAAAAAAGGAATTGATGGCGCCAGCCAAATTAAGCAGATGATGGTTGATTTAAGAGAAAAACCTTTATCTGAAATTAATGATGAACGCGTAGTTTTTATTGAAGATTATCAAAATTCTACAGCGAAAAACTTATTAACAAATGAAATTGAAATGTTAAACATACCCCAATCGAATGTATTGATTTACTATTTGGAAGATGGAAGCAAAATTTGCGCTCGACCAAGTGGTACTGAACCAAAAATAAAGTTTTACTTTAGCGTAAATTGCAAAATAGAAAATACAATTGAATTTGCAGAAGCCGACGAATATTTAGATACTAAAATAAAAAATATTATTGCTGAAATGCAGTTGAATTAAATTTTAATGAGTAATAAACCCGACAAAAATGACAATAAAAATTTGTTTGATTCTATTTCAGAATTAATAAATCAAACTCGTCATCGCGTTGCCACAAGCATCAATCAGGAATTGACACTATTATATTGGAACATTGGAAAAACAATTAATGATGATATTTTAAAAAATAGTCGTGCAGATTATGGAAAAAAAATTATCCCAGAATTAAGCGATAAGCTTACACATCTTTATGGCTCAGGTTTTAATAAAAGAAATTTGCAGAATTTTATTAAGTTAAATACCGTTTTTGAAGATATTACAATTTTGCACACAGTGTGTGCAAAATTAAGTTGGTCACATATTAGAAATATTATTTACATTGAAAACGATATAAAACGAGAATTTTATATTCAAATGGCTACACATGAAAGATGGAGCGTGCGTACTTTACAAGACAGAATTGATAGTATGCTTTTTGAACGAACAGCCATCAGCAAAAAGCCAGAGGAAACTATTATAAATGATTTAAAAATATTAGAATCTGAAAAAAAAATAAGTCCAGATTTAATATTTCGTGATCCTTATTTTTCAGACTTTTTAGGATTACATGACACGTATTCAGAAAAAGATTTAGAAAGTTCAATAATATTTCAACTACAATTTTTTATTTCCGAAATGGGAAGTGAGTTTGCTTTTTTAGCAAGACAAAAGAGAATAATTATTGATAATGAAGATTTTTACATTGATTTGCTTTTTTACCATCGCGGATTAAAATGTCTGGTTGCAATTGATTTAAAAATAGGTAAGTTTAAAGCTGCCTACAAAGGTCAGATGGAATTATATTTACGCTGGCTGGAACATAATGAGCAAAAAGAAGGCGAGAACAAACCAATTGGATTAATTTTGTGCAGCGAAAAATCGCCAGAACAAATTAATTATCTTATGCTGGACAATGATGAAAATATCAAGGTGGCAGAATATTTAACACAATTACCTGAGAAAAAAGTACTGCTGGAGAAACTACAAAAAGCAATCGAACTAGGAAAAATAAGACAACATTAAATGGAGAACATAAAAAAAATTATTCCTTTTGTAAAACCTTACAAGCACAATGTGGTTTGGAATATCATTTACAATATATTATACGCTATATTTAGTACACTATCGTTTGTGGCTCTAATTCCCATGATGCAAGTGCTTTTTAACAATGCTGAAAAAGTTACTAAAAAACCAGTTTTTGAAAGTATTTGGAAAATTTCATCGTTTGGAAAAGACTATTTATATTATTCAATTACGAAACTAACAGATACCGAAGGTCCAGAATATGCATTATTACTAGCTGTTGTTCTGATAATAATTACTTTTTTGTTAAAAAATATTTTTAATTATTTGGCATCCTATCATTTGATGCATCTTCGGAATGGTGTGTTGAAAGATATGCGAATTCAATTATTTAATAAGATTATTTCGCTTCCAATAGGTTTTTATTCAGAAAAACGAAAAGGCGATGTCATGGCCAGAATGTTGGGCGATGTGGGAGAATTTCAAAATTCATTTTTTGTAGTTTTGGAATTGATAGTTCGAGAACCATTAACTATACTTTTTACGATTATTTCCATGTTTATTATAAGTGCAAAACTGACAGTATTTGTATTTATATTTATACCAATTTCTGGTTATGTTATCTCTTTATTAGGGAAAAATTTGAAAGGAAAAGCTGTGGAAGCGCAAGTAGAATCTGGTTATTTTATTTCGATTCTTGAAGAAACTTTGGGCGGAATGAAAGTCGTAAAAAGTTATAATGCCGAGCGTATTTTTGGCAAAAAATTCGCCGATTCTATAAACAGATTGGTTGCATTGTCCAATAGTATTGGAAAGAAAAATAATTTAGCTTCGCCCTTAAGTGAAGTTATGGGAATTGTGGTCATTGCCATTTTACTTTGGTACGGCGGAAATATGGTTCTGGTAGAAAAATTGGCCAATGGAAAAGCAGTTCTGGAAGGTGCGCAGTTTTTGGCTTACATGGGTTTGGCCTATAATATTTTGACTCCTGCAAAAGCCATTTCGAGAGCTTCCTATTCTGTGAAAAGTGGGATGGCTGCCGCTGAACGTGTACTGGTTATTTTAGAACATGAAAACCCAATTACTTCTAAAGTAAATGCCATTCAGAAAACTACTTTTGAAGATAAAGTAATATTAAAAAATATCAACTTCCGTTATGAAAACGAAAATGTACTAAAAAATTTCAGTCTTGAAGTTCCGAAAGGAAAAACAATTGCCTTGGTTGGACAATCGGGTTCAGGAAAAAGTACTATTGCCAATTTGCTGACTCGTTTTTATGATGTTAATGAAGGTACAATTGCTATTGATGGTGTAGATATAAAAGATATTAATTTGGAATCGCTACGATCTTTAATGGGATTGGTCACACAGGATTCTATTCTATTTAATGATACTATAAAAAATAATATTCTTTTAGGAAAAGAAGATGCCACTGACGATGAAGTTTTGGAAGCATTAAAAATTGCAAATGCATTTGATTTTGTAATGAATTTACCACTTGGAATAGAAACCAATATTGGCGATTCTGGAAACAAGCTTTCAGGTGGTCAAAAACAACGGTTGTCAATTGCGCGAGCTGTTCTAAAAAATCCACCCATTATGATTTTGGACGAAGCTACCTCAGCTTTGGATACAGAAAGTGAAAAATTCGTTCAAATTGCTTTAGAAAACATGATGCAAAACAGAACTTCCATAGTTATAGCACATAGATTGTCAACCATTCAAAAAGCGGATCAGATTATTGTCATGAAACATGGCGAAATTGTAGAAAAAGGAACACACTTAGAACTTTTGGCTTTAAATGGTACTTATTCAAATTTGGTGACTATGCAAAGTTTTGAGTAAATTACGATTTATATCGGCTCATAACTTTCCACCTTCCAATCATTATTTGATAAATTTACAAATTGGTAATGAATTTTATCAGATTTGTTAAATTCGCCGTTTTTATTGATGTCTTCAATAGTTCTGAAATACAAACGATTTTGAACTTCGATAAAATTCCAGTCCAACAATTCTTGAAATGCAACAGACAACTTTGTAAATCTTTCGCCAGTTAATTGACTAATATATAATGTCTGAATATCGTTTGAATCTAATTTTCCATCCTTATTTGTATCGGAATCGGACAATACATAAATCATAAATTTTTGTTTAGAATTGTCAAATTTAGCTTTTAAATAAGTCGCTCTTTGAATTAAAATTGGCTTATCAGTTAACGATTTTAAAGAATCTGATCCTATAGCTTGGAACTTCAAATCGCTTAAAAAACCTGTAATTTCAAATTCGCTTGTATTAGATATTGTAAAACTTCCTTCGCCGGATGTAGCGCCATAGCTCCATTTTGAACTTTTATCGTAAATTCTGTAATCGCCAATAGGATGTATCAGATAGTTGCTTCCTTCCATATATATTGGCAAATCGGCTATTTTTATTTGCGTGGTGTCTTTTACAATTGCTTTCACCGAATTTTTTGCATCTTCATAAATAACCTTTGGTTTCTCGGTTTCATCTTTACAACTTCCCAGTAAAATAGTCGCAGCAATAATTGATAGTATGGCAAATTTTTTCATATATAAATAATATTGACAATATTGTAATAACAGATTCTAATCAAATATAACATTTATAATTTATAATTTCACATTCAATTTTAAACTAAAAACTCGATTGGTTAGATAATTTGGAACTCCGTACTGAGTTTTAGTGTACACGTCTCGAACCCAAGTATTGGTTATGGTATTTTGATTGTTGAATAAATTAAATATTTCGAGCCCGAGTGACAAATCTTTGAATTTTTTTAACCAGTTTCCTTCTTCTTTAGCTCGTGCTCTATCAGTGAAAACATACGAAAAACCCAAATCTGCTCTTCTGTAATCTCTGAGACGCAATTGGTAATCGTAGGGATTTGCATAAGATGGTGAACCACCTAGCAAACCTGTATTGTAAACCAAATTTAAATACATTTTGAAAGTTGGAATATTGGGCACATAATCTTGAAAAAGTATACCAAATTTCAGTCTTTGGTCTGTTGGTCTTGAAATGTATCCTTTATTATCAATATTTTCTTCGGTTT
>NZ_JANLVD010000224.1:0-6682 GCF_031363805.1 Flavobacterium sp.
TGAAAATTAGTGTAATTCGTGTGAAATAATTTCTCCCATTTTACACGAATTTCACAAATTTGCACGAATAAAAAAAGAAAAAAACAGATTTTTGAAATTTTTGAAATCAATTGCACAAGATAATTAATGAAAATTAGTGTAATTCGTGTGAAATAATTTCTCCCATTTTACACGAATTTCACAAATTTGCACGAATAAAAAAAGAAAAAAAACAGATTTTCAAAATTTTTGAAATCAATTGCACAAGATAATTAGTGAAAATTAGTGTAATTCGTGTGAAATAATTTCTCCCATTTTACACGAATTTCACAAATTTGCACGAATAAAAAAAGAAAAAAAACAGATTTTCAAAATTTTTGAAATCAATTGTACAAGATAATTAGTGAAATTCGTGTCAACAACTATGAAAAAGCTTTTTAAATTTATATTAAATACTATTCCACGTCCCATATTAATTCGACTGAGTTATGTTGCGCGACCTATTTTAGCTATGCTATTAAAAGGAACCAAATTCACCGATCCTATTGATGGAAAAAGCTTTAAAACATTTTTACCTTATGGCTACGGAAACCAACGAAATAATGTTTTGTCACCAAGTACATTATCGTTAGAAAGACACCGCCTTTTATGGTTGTATTTGCAAAATGAAACTGATTTTTTTACAGCAGTTGAAAAGAAAAAAGTCCTCCATTTTGCACCTGAACAGGCTTTTTACAAATTGTTCAGAAACCAAAAAAATATCGATTACACCACAACCGATTTACTTTCGCCACTTGCAGACGTAAAAGCAGATATTTGCCATTTGCCTTTCAATGATAATGAATACGATGTTATTTTGTGCAACCACGTTCTCGAACACATTCCAGACGACACCAAAGCAATACAAGAATTATACAGGGTTTTGAAACCTGGCGGAATGGCAATTCTTCAAATTCCACAAGATTTGTCTCGTGCTACTACTTTTTCTGATGATGCTATTGTAAATCAAAAAGAACGCGCCGCCATTTTCGGACAATATGATCACGTTAGAATTTATGGTCGTGATTATTTTGATAAATTAAGAAGTATCGGTTTTAAAGTAATCGAAGAAGATTATACTTCTAAAATCACACCAGAATTAGTGACAAAATATTGTTTGGCAAAAGGCGAAATTATTCCGGTTTGTTTTAAATAATTTTCTGGCATAATATTCGTTGTAAAATAATATATTTACATTCAATGAATTTATAATCACATACATGAAGTTATTATTATTTTTAGCAGCAGCTTTATATGCAAATTTGGTTATGTGCCAGAATGTTACAGAAACCGTTGCACCATACAATATTAAAACCATCACTTTTATACAAAGTCAGGCCAATGTGTTGCCATTTTTTAAATTAGGTGAATCATTTGAATTTAATTTCGATGATTTATATGGAAACGAAGCCGATTACTATTATGAAATAACACACCATAATTACAACTGGACACCATCGCAATTGTCTAAAAACGAATATATTGATGGCGTAGACAATCAAAGAATTCAAGATTATGAAAATTCGTTCAATACACTTCAGCTTTATTCACACTACAGATTAAATCTACCTAATAAATTTACCAGAATTACTAAAAGTGGCAATTATCTAATTTCAATTTTCAACAATAATAGAGAATTGGTATTTTCCAAAAAATTTGTCGTTTATGAAGATATGTGCGAAGTGCCAATGCAAATTAAAAGAGCCCGAAATATAGCTGATAATTTATACAAACACAATCTAGATTTTACAATAAAATCAAAAAATATCCTGTTCCAAAATGCAGAACAAAACGTAAAAATTATTTTATTTCAGAACGGAAACTGGAAAAATACCATTGTCAATATAAAACCTCAATACACTATTGGCAATGATTTGATTTTTAAATATGACAAGGAAACACAGTTTTTTGCGGGAAATGAATACTTGTTTTTTGATAGCAAAGAAGTTCGCGCCGTTACAAATACAATAGCCAATGTAGATTCAAACGGCGGATTGTACAATACCAAATTATATACCGATACAGCCAGAAAATACAAACAATATACATTTTTCCCAGATGTAAACGGAAATTTTCAAGTCAGAAATTTGAATGTTTCGAACAATGATGTGGAAGCAGATTATACTTGGGTTTATTTTAAACTTTTTGCCGCCGATGCTCCAGCAGATAGTAATATATACATCACAGGAATGTTCAATAATAATGTGACAGTCGATGAAAATAAAATGGAATATAACAAGGAAAAAGGAATATTTGAAAAAGCATTGTTAATAAAACAAGGATTTACCAACTATAAATACACACTTTTAGATAAGAATAATAAATTTTTAAACTCAGATGAAATTGATGGGAATTTCTGGCAAACAGAAAATTTATACACAGCCATAGTTTATTACAGAGCCAATGGCGAAAGATATGATAGGGTAATTGGAAAAGGCGAAGCCGATTCTATAAATATTACCAATTAAAAATTAACAGCAAAATTAAGTTTTATCACTATATTTTTTTTTAAATTTGTAGGACATAAATTAAAACTATGGTATCACAAATCACAAGAGGCATAAAAATCTCGGTTTTGACGAATTTTGAAGGCACATACTTCAAAAATCACAAAATGCATTTTGCTTTTACCTACCACATTACCATTGAAAATCACAGTAAAGATTCCGTGCAACTCACCACACGTCATTGGGAAATTTCAGATTCATTAAACCATCTCGAAATAGTTGATGGCGAAGGTGTTATAGGAAAAAAACCTGTTTTAAAACCTGGTGAACAACATACTTACAGCTCAGGATGTTTACTAATGTCGCCTTTTGGCGCGATGGCAGGATTTTTCAATATGATTAATTTTACTACAACCAGAACATTTAAAGTAACTGTGCCAACTTTTAGACTAAGTGCACCATTTGCATTGAATTAATTTGAAGCAACTTCCAGCTTTCCATTGCAAGTTTGCTTGTAAAAATCTTTTTTTCTAAGTCCAAAAACGTGCTTCCTTTGGTCGCAGTTTTTAGCCAAGAAAAAATAGCTTTTTCCGTTGCAAAGCTTTCCATTTCAATCTGGGCTAAGGGAGTTGGGTTGGATTGATGCTTTTTCGACTCCTGCAAGGTTTTTTTTAACCTTGTAGGTTTTGTTTTTAATAATCGAATTTAACCACTTTAGAAAATTCCATTAATCTCTTTTTCGATTAGTTTGTATTTATCTTTTACATCTTCTCCAGAATAATAATCCAACAAATCTTTTTTAGTTAGAGTTCCATCATTTAGAAATTTTTTTAAATATTCTTGATTGAATTCCATTAACAAAATTGATTTTTCAAGTTGTTTTAAAATTGCTTTGTTGTTATCAATATTATTTAGAACTAATGATTTTATAGTTAAAACTTCATTGATGTCTTTAATAATTCTATTGACTAATATTGCTAACAAATCCTTTTCTAGTTCAATTGGTTTAGCATTTAAAGCAATATCTCTAGCCAACATATATGCAATTGCTAAATTTGAATAATCTCCTTTTTGAGAATTTATAATAGCAACAAAACCAATCTCTGGAATATAACCCACATTTTCGAAATTCTTTAGAATAGAATTTTCAACTAATGAAATGTCAAAAACAATCAAACTTACTTTAGCTTCTCGATTGGCTTGTGCTTCTATCAATTGACTCCAAGCAGTATCTGATTTTCTAGTAAAGATATCTTTGCTTTCAATGTCACCAAAACGAACACTTTTATCAAATTTACATTCAATGGCAATTTTCAAATCTGGATTTCCATTTATTTCGCAAATGATATCTCCAGTTTTATTTTTTGGTAAACTTCCAGCTGTATTTCCTGTTAAAAACGCTTTGTCTTTTATTCTTCTTTCTTGAAAATAATTGTTTAGAAATTCTGCAATCTCATCTTCCGCTAAAATTCCTTTGATTGTTGATTTGTAGAAAAGTTCTTTCTTCATTTCGAAAATCATTTTCAAACTTTCTAATTCTGTTCCTAGTTCATTATTGGTTTTGGCAAGAAAAGAAGATATGCGATCTTCCATCAATGCCAAAATTCCAATATACACCGCACGAAGTAATTTTTCGTCTCTTTCGGTCGCAGGAAGATTGTCAAAGTAGTTGAAAACTATTTGATTTTCGATTTCAAAGTTTGAAATTTCAACTCTTTTGAGTTGTTGGTTTAATTTTATATTTGCCATAATTAAATTGTACAGTTACAACCTTTATGTTTAGGTGATGTTAGTGTATTAAAATAAACCCAACCTATATTTTTTGTCGGACAAATGCAGTTATATTGAAAAATCTGTTTAAAAGTGTCAATATCATCTACAATTTTATTTAAAACTGAATTTGATAAACTAATTTCTCTACCAGAGGCCCAGTGGGAAAGATTATTTGATAACTGTTGGGTGTGAATTTTAAAATCATTTTTAGTTGGTAGTCTTCTGTTAATTTGTCTTGTTTTACCAGAGAATCTTTTTAATTCGATAATTTCTTGAATAGCATTTGACAATTTACTTACTAATTTATTATCATTACTATTAATTAAAGAAAATGGAATTTCTAAATTTAGCTTTTCAATAATTTCTAATAAAATAAATTCATAATACATTCTGAAATCTGAACCAATATAATTTCCAGAGTTAATCTTGTCTTGGATTATTAGTTTTAAATCATCTGATTTAAATGGTTTAAGAGAAACAGTATCTTTATTAGAATTTAAAGTATAATGCTTCCAGTTTTTTAAACTATTGTACTCATTGAGGACTTTTTTTAATAACCCATCGTGAGTTAAAAAAATAATTTGCTTTCCTTTTTTATTAGTTGGACTTAAAGAAATTCTTCGTTTAATTAAATCTAAAAGGTAATACTGATGACCTCCATCAAAACTAGATGTTATGTCATCTACAATAATGAAATTTCCTTCATTTTTACTTTTTAAGGCTGCAGCAAAATATATAGAAAGACTTAATGCATTTCTATATGATTCAGAAAGTAATGTTTCAGCTTTTAAATCAGAAGTGTTACTGTAAAACTTTTCAAGTAGAATATTTACTTTTTGACCTTTATGTTCTTTTTTTAATTTTGGTGTAATATCAACATTCCCCATAATTTCTTTAAAAAAAATCTTGGTATCTGTATCAATCATTGAAGCAATTTCCTCCATTAAAATATTATACGAATTTTCGTAATCTGATTTTATTTTATTTATATAAGTTGTCCAATTTTCAAGTTCATATAAATATTTAGTATCATAATCATTGGATTTTGATAATTTGTCTATTTCAATTAAAGAATTGAAAATAAATTTATAAATATTATTAATTTCTACGAGTTCAGAAATTCTTGGAGGCACTTTTATATTTAATTCGATAATAGCAGAGTTAATTATTTCTGCTTTATTTGCAACTTTTATTATGTATGATTCAATAATTTCGTAAACATTATTAGTTTCAAAAAAATTAGAACTTAAAAAATCTTTTGACCTTTCTAAACTATCAAAAAAAAAGTATTTATTGATAAAATGCTGTTTTCAAATTCAATTACTTTACTATATTTTATTTGGCTTAAAAAATCTTGAAAAAATAATTCGTATTTTACTTTAAATTTATTATAGGCTCTTATTTTATCATTAATTTTATCATAAAAAGATTTTTGCTCATTCCCAAGATCATTAGTATTGCAAAGAACACAAGTGTTTCTATCAAAATCAATAATAGTTTCATAGCTGTTTATAGCATTGTCAAATAATTTACCTAAAACTATATCAATTGGCGATTCAATTTGAGAATATGCTGCATTTAATTTTTTAGATAAAGTATTTATAGATTTTTTAGAAAATTTTCTTAGTGAAATATTTAATGATTTTACTTTTTCTAAATTTTCTTTTTCAGAATTGAGTCTTAATGCATCATCTTCATAAGTTGTACCTATTTTTGTTTTTATTAATAAATCAAAATCAATATCGGATTTAACTGTTACCGCTTTTACTTTTTCTCCAGAAAGTTTGGAAGTAAATAACTTTATTTTATTAAAAATCTCTTTTTCATTAAACGTCACTTGCTTAATGCCTATTTCATCTAACTTATTTTTAATTTCATTTTTTAACTTACTTATTTCTTGATTGTTTTCTCTTATCCTGTTTTCTCTGGTATTTTTACCAAAATCTGTATTTAAATTTTGAGTTCTAGAAATTTTATCAAGTTTTTCTTTAATATCAATAAATCTACCAAAGCCTACTAAATTTGAAAACAACTTACCTGTATCTTCAGAACTAGAAATCATAATTTTTTCAAATGACTTGTAATCTAGAAAATTTAGACTATTGCAAAGGGAACTTAGAAAGGATTCAGGATTAGGAATTGTTGTTGAACTAATAGTCCTTAATCCATTTGAATTAACTTGAACATTAATATCTGTAATTATATTTAAGTCATCAATAAATTCTATTTTTATATTCCCATTCCCTGGATGAAATAAATTTTTTGAGGTGTTCTGATAATTACTTATAATTTTTTCGTATATATAAAGTATGGAAAAGTTTACAGGACAAAGTATTTTAGAATTTACAGATAAGTTCAAAACGGATTTAGATTGTTTAGAATATTTAGCAGAAATAAAGTGGAAAGAAGGCTTTAAATGTGTAAGATGTAATCACGTAAAATTC
>NZ_JANLVD010000263.1:0-15070 GCF_031363805.1 Flavobacterium sp.
AGCTTTTTCAAGAAACACTATTTTTCTATACAAAAAACGAACTTCCGTTGGTCGTTGTTTTTTATCAAGAAAAATTAGAGTTTCTTATCAAAAGGCTTTTCGTTTCTATCTGGGCTAGGCATTATGATAAATTCAACCGAGCCCAAATTGAATTATTAAGCTACAATAGATGTTCAGTATATAATTTAAAAGGTTTAAAAATAGAAAACATGAAATCTGATATCAATATTCCAACCGTAGAAAACGTATTTTTAGCAGCCATTCCAGAATGGAGCGATGATTTTATGGACAAAATCTGGAACGTATATCTCATCAACGATAGCGATTTTCAGCTCGATGGCGTGATGCTGGTTTCCAAAGCATTCGGCACAATCGATGGTGAAATGAAAAAAACATCGTCATTGCGCCACGCATTTGTATCTGTAGCACCGATATCTGTAGTGAAAGTCGAAATGATTGAAAGCAGTGTTCTAGAATTGAACAATGAATTCATGGTTACCTATTTTATCGAAAATACTTTATATGACAAGAAATACATATTCAAAGCAAGAACAATTTCACCCAATAATTTGGAAGAAGTTCCCATTTTGTTTGTTGATGGTGTTATAGTTAGGTAAATATTATTGTTTTATAATCCTGCAAGGTCTTTTTTTACCTTGTAGGTATTTCCAAGGGCTTTTCATCAAACCTACAATGTCAAAAAAGACCTTGCAGGATAATTACTTCAAAGTAAGTTTTTTAGTTTCGTTAATTTTGATAATGTGTTTTACTTCTTCAGATTGACCGTATTCCAATTTAACCAAAAATAAATACAACGATTCAGGAATAGTACCCAATGTGTTGCCACCAAGGTATAATTCTTTTAAATTTACTAAACTTACAATTTCGTATGGGAGTGTTGTTAATTGATTGTCGTCCAAATCTAGTTTACACAAACCTGACATTTTACCTAATTCAGGAGATAGTTTTTTAACTAGATTTTTCTCAATATTCAAAGTTTTTAGTTTAATGAGTTTACCTATTTCCGATGGAATAACTTCAATTTTATTGTCGTTTAAATTTAAAACCGTTAGATTTTTCAAATTTCCAATAGTATTTGGAATGATTTGAATTTTATTTTTTTCTAAGTTTAAAATGCTTAATGACAATAACTTTCCAACTTCTGCTGGAATAACTGCTATTTTATTATCAAACAAATTCAAATCGGTCAATTTAGACAATTTCTCTATTTCCAAAGGAATTTCTACAATTTGATTGGTACTTAAATCTAATTTTTTTAGTTTAATCAGATTCGAAATATTCGGAGATACCGATTCCATTTTATTTCTCTGAAAATCCAACCTTTCCAAACTTGTAATTTTGCAAACTTCCACTGGAAATCGTAAAAATAAATTATTATTCAGATACAACTCTTTCAATTTGGTCAATTTAGAAATTTCAATAGGAAGTGATTGTAAACTATTGTTGCTTAAAAAAAGCTTTTCAATATTTACAAATCGACCAATTTCCGCAGGAAGCTTTCCTAATTTTTTATTGGATAAATCTAGCTCTTTAAAACTTTCTGGGTTTTTCGCATTGAGAATTTCAACAATATTTTTGTTGATTTGTGCGCTTACGGGCATAAGCATACAAGCAAACAACACTGTGAACAGTGAATTTTTGTAGGTTTTCATTTTCGATAAGATTAGGGATTACAAATATATAAAAATTTCCTAAACTTTTGAAAATGACGAAGTTATTTTAATAATTTATTCAATTAATAATTTATGAGTTGTACTAACTTCTTGATTGTCTTTGATATTCATGATATACAAACCCGAAGACAAAAGGGCTGTATTTATAATATTTCTTTGAATATTTTGTGTTTGTTGTGATAACAATAATTTGCCATTTACATCAAAAATGTTTACTTCTGTTGGATAGCTTTCAGACGATTTTTCAATATAAAGTTCATTTTTGGACGGATTTGGATAAATTTTATAATTATTTTTATCAAAATTTGCAACACCTAGTGAGCTATCGGTAATTTTATAAATTGTACCATTTCCTATATCGCCAATAAAAAGCTCTCCCACGTTATTTTCTCCGAATGTAACAAAACTGCTACCTGGAAAATCTTGAGAATATGTCAATGAACCAGCAGAATTAATGATTCCAATTTTTGCATTGCACACATCTGTGAATAAATATTTTCCTTGCAAGTTTGGGTAAGCAGATCCAGTGTACACATAACCGCCTGTAACAGAGCAGTTTTCTGGATGTAATGGAGTTGCAATGGCAGTGTAAGTTGCAGATTGGGCTACACAACCAGAAGTGTTGTAAGCAGTATTTCCTTCGTAACATCTCCAACCAAAATTTACAGTATTAGGAAGTGGACTTGGAATTTTATTTACTTCTTCAATAGCGTTTTGACCAACATCAGCAATCCATAAATCGCCATTCAATCTATTAAAAGAAAATTTCCATGGATTTCGCAATCCAATAGCCCAAATTTCATCGTTTCCAGCCACACCAACATAAGGATTTGTTGGCGGAATGGTATAAAATGGTGAAACTGTCGAGTTTACATTAATTCGAAGCATTTTACCCAAATTGCTATTTATATTTTGCGCATAATTTTGAGGATCTCCCCCATTTCCTCCATCGCCCATTCCAATATATAGATAGCCGTCTGGTCCAAATTTTAAACTCCCACCATTATGGTTGGAATAAGGTTGGTTGATAGTCATTAAAATAGTTGCAGTTGTATTGGCTACATTGGGACTTGGATTTGAACCAGTTAAAGTAACTGTATATTTGGCAATAACTGTGTTTCCAGCGGTGTTTGTGTAATTTATAAAAAAGAATCCATTATTGGCATAATCAGGATGAAATGCAAGTCCCAGTAAACCTCTTTCTCCACCTGTACTAATTAAGGGCGAAACATTTAGAAATGGAGTAGCATTTATAGTTCCATTTGAATTTAAAATTTTAATATTGCCGCCTTGTTCTACAATAAATAATCTTGAATCGCCAGCATGTGTTATTTCTAATGGGCTACTAAAACCAGTTCCAAAACTTTGTAAAGCAATTGTTTGAGAAATTACAAAACTACTTATTAGCAATAGAAAAATATTTAATAAACTTTTCATAATCAGCGTTTTTTAATTGATAATCATTTTTTTGGATTTGGTATAATAATCAGATTTTATGGTGTAAATATATTCGCCTTTGGTCAATAATTTGCTTTTCATGGATAAGACATGTTTTCCCATGGAGAAATCTTTATTGGTTACTTCGTAAACTTCTTTGCCAGACAAATCGAAAATTTTTATGGAAACTTTGCTGTCTTTGTATAATTTGAATGAAAAATAAGAATCTTCACTCGCTGGATTTGGATAATTTGTAATTACATTTTCATCGATATCATCTTTATCATATTCTTCATTTCCTAAAGAACTTTGAGAAATCAAGGCAGTCCAAACGCTGGTATCACCGTTATCCATTCTTGCCCAAATGGGTCTTATGACACCATTGTGAGCAGTAATATTGGTATAATCTCCAAAAAATGGACCATTAACAGGTAGGAAAGAATTGGTGCTTATTTTTGTATTGGTAAATGTTACTCCGCCGTCTGTGGAATGTGCCAAATAAACATCGGTTGTATCATCAGTATAATTTCTTCTGTCGTAAAAAACGATGTAAATATAGCCAGTGGTTTGATCTATTGTCATCCAAGATAAAAACTGATGCTTTCCAACTCCATCATTATTTACTTTTAATGGTGTGCTCCATGATGTTCCGCCATTGGTAGATTTAGAAATAAAAATATCTGTATCATTGACACCATTTCTTTGATCTGACCAGTTGACATATATATTTCCATTATTTGCAGTTCCGCTTCTATCGCAGGCTGTTATTGGCAAACCATTGGAACGATCTAATCCTGGAATAACATAATCCCATCTGTTTATTGCCGAAATAGTAGTTTCTGTTGCCGACCATGTAACTCCCTGATTTAAGGATTTTTTAAAAACCAATCCGTTTGGACCTGACCAAGAAACATACAATTCGCCATTTGGACCTACAGTTGGAACGGCGCCTTCTACGGTATCACTTTGGTCGATACAATTTCCATCGACACTATTAATTTTCAAAGCTGTTGACCAAGTTGCGCCAAAATCTGACGATTTAGAAAAACGAATATTAGATTTATCCGCGGGATTTGAACTTCCATAAGAATCAAATTCTGTCCAGGTTACATAAATATTATTGGTGTTGTTGTCAAAAACCGCCCATTGTTTGTCTTGCTCTTTTGATCCGTTAAGTCCCATAAAAGTTCCTGTTGACCAATTGGTTCCTAAATTAGTGGTTTTTTGACATACAATTCTATCTATCCAGCTACCGCCAGTTGGTGGGTTTGATAAATGAAAAAAATAAAAGTTGTTGTTATTGTCGCAAATAATGGCTGGATCTCCCCAAACTCCATAAGTTGAAGTCAAGACGTTTCTTGTCCAAGTTGCTCCTGAATCATTGCTTTTATAAACATTGTTTAAATTGCTACCAGCAATAAGTTGGTTGGTGTTGTTTGGATTGATGCATATTGATGGCTCATTTGGGAAATCGACATTGCTTATCATAATGTTTTGTTGCGCAAAACAATAGCTAAATGATAAAAAAAATAGGGCGAAATGTAGTTTTCTGAAAATCATAATTTATAATATTGATTTGTAAATTTAAAAAAAATAGCAACCATTTCTAGTTGCTATTTGATTATTTAAGATTTTCTTAACTATTTTATAAGTTTCCAATAACTTGATCCTTAGGATATTTAACTCTATAGCTTATTCTAATTTTTTTAGTTTCGTTGGCTTTGATTTGGAGTTGCCAAGTAAGAATTCCAGTTTCGGTATTTATTTTTGCATTGTCGCTTTGTAATAACTCTATCTCAATTTCTTTGTCTGTACTTAGCGGATATTGGTCTTTTAACAGCAAATCGATATTTTCTTTTTTGTTGTTTCGAACGGTGATGTCAAAAGTAAAAGTCTGTTCTTTTTTTGAAGATAGGAACTTAGTTCCAGATTTATCAACTACTTTTTCACGTTTTATGGATACTTTTTTGTCGCGACCCATACTCAAATTTAAAGTGTCTGCCGTTTGCGATGGATTGATAGTTGTTTTTCCCACATACATTCCTTCAAAAATAATATTGGCTTCGCCAGGCAGCAAATTGTATTTTGAGTAATCGGCAATTTCAGCTAACAAAAACGCTTCTTTTTCAACTTTTGGTACCGCATAATATTTGTATGATGCTGGAAGTTTAATATCTTTTAAAGCCACACTGTGCACTTTGCCGTTAGACAAAATATCATAAGGAATATCAATATCAAATGAAACGTTGAGTTGGTTTTCTGCTACGGTTGTATATTGAGAAATCGACTTTTTAACTATTGGTGCAGAAACTGCATCATATACTGCTTCAACTTGAACGCCAGCAGCTCTTCCTTGTAGTTGATTTTGCAATTTATTCTGATTATATCCATAAACATTTTGACTTTCGCCATAGCGTAAAAACCAACTACTTAATAATGGTGCCTGATTGTTTTGGTTCGGGTTTCCAGAAGACAATGTCAGCTTGACTTTTTTCCAATCTATGCCAGTATTTTGAATTACTTGTGCTTTGTACAACATATTAATTGGATCTTTCACATTTTCGACTCTCAAATCATAAAACGGATTCCAAGTCGCGATATTTGATAAATACGATATTTCCAAAGGCACATTTCCAGCCAATTCATTCATTACCTGCACAATTAATTTTCCAGACGATGATTTTTCTTCTTTACTGGTATCAATTTCTAGTTTGTTATTTAGTTTTTGAAGTGTTTCATTCAATTTCACTTCTTTTTCTGAAAATGCATTTACATTGTTGGACAACTCGGTACGTTTTGCTTTATAATAATCGACCATTTTCATTAGTTCCAATACATTTAAACCTGAATTTATACCCGCTACTTGTTGGTTTTTATCTAATAATTCTAAAGTTTTTGCCTCAGAATTTTTAGCATTTGCTACTTTCAATATTTCTTTTTGAACCAATTTGATGCTGTCTCGAACTTTTTTGATGGCTGGCGATTTGTCATCAATTTCATATTCAGAAATATAATCCTTTGTGAATTGCACCGAAAGCACTGTTAAGGTGGAAGGCGCACCAATTTGAACTGAACTTTCATTTAAATCGTTGGCTACGTTTTTGATTACAATTTCACTTGTACCAATGGGAATTGTCACCGATGTGGTTTGCGAAATTTCGGCAGCATTAAAATAAACAGTAGCCGCTTTGACTTTTGCAGTTGTAAAAATTGGTTTTTGTGCAACTGCAATTATTGAAAATAAACTTAATAAAACGGGGAGTAATTGTTTCATATGAACTTTTTTAAAAATATAAATTTAGGATTTTTTACCGCTAATTCACTAATTTTTATTTAGAATCCAAAAAATTAGCAAACTAGCGGTAAAAGCCTTTTAATTTTCAACAGTATATCCTTTCAATTTTGCAAAGGAAACTATTGATGTGCTTATGGCATTGCCCAAATCGTCTTGTTTTTTTGTTTTCTTGGCCTCTGCATCAATGTAAGCTTGGCGTTTTTTGGCCAATTCAGCAATTTCTTTTTGAATGGTTTCGCGCTCTTTACTTTTAGTGGCAACAATTGCTTTTATTTCTTCTTTGGTTTTACTTTGCAATTCTGCTGGAAGTTCTTCTTTTTTGAGTTTATCAATAGCCGATTTATCATCTTTCATTTTATCCACCAAATCCCAACTGTCATTTTTATAAGCCGATTTGGACTTGCTTACAGCTCTAGCCGTCATATTGGCTGACGAAATCGTTTTGGCATTGTCATCTTCTTTTTCTTGGCTGCGTTTTTTTTCATAACCTCTAGAACCGTAATTGATGTAAGTTGTATTAATTCTGTCATTGTATCTTGTGATTTCAACATCATACGGCGTGACAATATATTGTACAACTTTATTTGAATCGATATTAAAAAATTTTCCTTTGCCATAATCTGCACCATCTTTCCAGTGTGTGTTTACGCCTTCGGTTTGATCACCACAAAAAATAGTATTCACATAAATATTGTTTTTCAATGCATCTGAAATGGCTTCTTTGTAATTAATTCCGCCTTGATTGAATGCTTCATTTCCACAAACATAAATCAATTTCATATTGTTATTGTCTTTTCCCCAAACCAAATTTTTAGTTGCATCTTGAATTACGGCACCACAATATTCATTGCCTCCATTAGTTCTCAGCGTGAATAATTTTTCGGAAATTAAATCTAAATCTGTCGAAAGTGGTGTTACTTGACGAATGTAATTGGCTTCTGCCGAAAGACCATCGTTACCATATTCATACAATGAAATTTCAATGTCTGGTGTTTTTCCATTGTATTTTAAGGTAGTCAATGTATTTACGATATTCCAAAGGCGCGATTTTGCTTGTTCTATCAAACCATCCATACTATTGGAAGTGTCGAGCAAAAGTGCGACTTGAATTTTGGTACTACCATCGGCAGTTGGTGTTTCAATGGTTGGTGTTTCTACCTCATTATTAACTATTGGTTTAGCATTTGAGTTTTGGCAACTTGCCAATGAAATTGCAGTTGCTAAAATTGTTGTAATAAAAATTGATGTTTTCATATATTCTATGTTTTTAATTTTTGTTAGTAATAAATGTTTAATATTATTTTCTTTTTTGAATTGTCGACTATTTTCTCCATTCGATTGTAAAATTTTTCATTGACCATTGGGCAACCGAAACTATTGCAAATAGGATCAACTTGTTCTTCATACGGCACAGATGAATACTTGTGCAACACTACATTTCTATCGAAAGCATTGCTATTTGTAGCGTCCAATCCAAATAATTTATAAGCTTTTCCGAAACTGCCAATATATGAATGGCCAATAGAATATTTTCCTAACGAGGTGCAAAGTGAATTGTTTACGTTGCTAAATTTCAATTTTCCTTCTACCTCAGTTTCAGAACCAGAACCATGAGCAACCAAACCCTGATCTACTAATTTATTGGTTTTTAAATCATAAATAAAAAAGCGGTTTTTACCAGAATGAATTTTCATATCAATAAAAAAAGCAGTTTCATTATTGAATTCGGAATTTGTTTTGATACTTTTTTTGATTTCATTTACTTGAATTTTCAATCTTTCTTCAGTAGATTTATTAGTATTCAATGGCAAGTGTTTTGTGTCTTTTATGTTTGTACCAAATGTTTGAACATTTATCATGTAAGCCAAAACAGTTAGTAAAACGGTTACACCAATTCCTAGTACTATTGTAGTTTGTAGTTTCAAAGTTTACAGATTTTAAAAGTTTATGAGTCAAAATTATTCAGATTGTCATTTCAGTTTTTGTAAAAATGGTGAAACTGGCTTTTCACTTGGTGAAACTGTTTGTATTTGCTTTTTTAATTGATTTACTTTACATTGTTAAAATAAAGATTTGAAAATGCGCTTACTATCATTATTTATCGGTTTGTTATTTTTGTTGCTATTGCTTCCTCAAGAAGTTTTGGCACAAGATTCTATTAAAAAATTTAAATCGAAGAAAGTATCCAAAATGAGCAAAGCTGCTGACGAATTAAAATCTTCATTAACTGAAAACGACGAACTCAAAATCGCAGCTGGATACGAAAAAATTGCAGCTGAATTTAAAGCCAAAGGCGATAATGCCAAAGCAGAAGAATATTTAAAGAAAGCACAAGCTATTTATGCTAAAAAAAATGTGCCTGCAAGCAATGCTGTTGTTACTAGAAGTTTGGCAAAAAGTCAAGAATCTCAAAATAAATATGATGATGCTATAAAAAGTTATGAAGCAGCAGGATCTATATCTGATAAAAAAAATGAAGAAAAAATAAATTATAATGATGCCGAAAGGTTAAGAAATGTAGCCAGCCCAAGAGCCCAAGCTGTTTTGGCGAAAGAAAAAATCCAGCTATTAGAAAAAGACAACAAGGCTGAAAAAGAAGAAGTTTCAGATGCCTACAAACAACAAGCAGAAGCTAGTTTCAAACTAAAAAATAGCGATGAAGCGATACAGAATTATAATAAAGCTATAGTATATGCCAAGGATAAACCTGAAGAAATTATTAAAATTAAAAATGAAATTGCCAAAGTTTATGTAGCCGAAAATTCCTTTGAAAAAGCTATTTCCATAAACCAAAAATTATTAACGGAAGCCGAAAATAAAAAAGATTTTGACACTCAAATTTCACAACTTCAAGAATTGTCCTCTATTTATTTTAAGCAAAATAAGCCAGAAGATGCATTAATGCTACTTAAAAATGCTTACAAAATGGCAAATGAAAACGGCAAAACTGCCGAAGTTAAAACTACGATATCAAAATTATTACAATATTATAAAACCAGTAACAACGACAAAGAAAGTATGGCTTTGTATGCAGATTTTTTTAAGAATTTTGATCAATTAATTCAAAATGATACTACTTTGATTGATGCCAAAACGTTTCAAATTACCGAAGAAAAAATCAAACAACTCGAAAAAGAAAAATCACTAAAAGACGAATTAATTACTAGAAAAAACAAGTTTAATTATGTTTTAATTGGTTCAATGGCATTGCTATTATTGTTTTTAGGACTTATTGCAAAAGCACTATTTTCAATTAAAAGAAAAAATAAAGAAATTGCTTTACAATCGTTGCGAAGAGAAATGAATCCACATTTTATTTTCAATAGCCTCAATAGTGTCAACCAATTTATTTCGCAAAATAAGGAATTGGAAGCCAACAAATATTTGACCAATTATTCCAATTTGATGCGCTCGATGATGGAAAATTCCAATCGCGATTTTGTGACACTTTCAAGCGAAGTAGAGCAACTTAAAAAATATTTAGATTTGGAACATTTGCGTTTCCAAGATAAATTTGATTTTAAAATTATTGTCGATGAAAAAATTGATTCAGAAACCACTTTTATTCCCAATATGATAATTCAACCACATTTGGAAAATGCCATTTGGCACGGTTTGCGTTACTTAGAAAACAAAGGATTACTGCTTTTAAAATTTGAATTACAAAATAAAAAATTAGCAGTAATTATAGACGATAACGGTATAGGTTTAGCCAAAAGTCAAGAACTAAAAACCATCAATCAAAAAGTGCACATTTCTCGAGGAATGAACAATACAAATGAACGAATTGCTTTGTTGAATGATTTGTACCGAAAAGAAATTACATTTCACATAAGTGAAAAGAAATTCCCTCAAACTGGAACAATCATTGAAATTAATTTCCCTTTGATGGATAAAATGCTTTGAAAAATTAGCCATGAGTTTACAAAAAATAAAAAGCGTTATTGTCGAAGATGAGCTAGCTGCTCGAGAAGTACTCAAAAATTATTTGGGCAAATATTGTCCGCAAGTAGAAGTCATTGGCGAAGCACAAAACATTAAAGAAGCCGTTCCCCTATTGCATGATTTACGACCACAACTGGTTTTTCTAGATGTAGAAATGCCTTTTGGAAATGCTTTCGACGTGCTTGAAGCCTGCAAAGATTTGCAATTTGAAACCATATTTGTGACCGCTTTTTCAGAATATTCATTGAAAGCTTTAAACCAAAGTGCTGCTTATTATTTGCTCAAACCAATAAGTATCGAAGAGTTGATTGTGGCAGTAAATAAAGTACACCAACAAATATTGAATCATGAAATTTTTAATAGAAACAAAATTATTGTCGAAAATTTTAGAGAAACCAAACCAGAGAAACAACAAGTGATTTTGCCAACATTGGAAGGCTTTGAAGTTGTGAAAATGGAAGAAATTGTTCGTCTTCGTGGCAACGGAAATTTTACAGATATTTATTTGCAAAACGGCAATAAAAAAATGGTCTGTCGTTTTTTAAAACATTTTTCAGATATTTTACCACTCCCTTTTTTGCGTGTTCACAAGTCGCACATGGTTAATTTAAGTTTTGTGAAATCATACAACAAAGGCGGATTTTTAACCCTAAACGACAATTCAGAAATTGAAGTTTCTGCAACTTACAAAGAAGATTTTTTACGAAATTTTAAGTAAGTTATTCAAACATCGGTTCTTCTACAATAACGGTATCTCTAAAAATAGTGTCTCTTTCTTTCAAACGCAACAAACTTCTGGCTCTGCCCGATATATAGATAGGTGCTTTTTGTCCAATAGTATCTTCCGGAGTTAACAATCCACGACGAAACATTATCTTGCTAATTAATTCTTGTTGCCTGTCAGCGTTTGATTTCTGGTTTCCTAAATCATCAAATTGGTACATGAATTTTTTAGGCTTTGGCACAATCGAAGCCAAAAATAAACATTCTTTAAGCGTCAAATCTGCTGCTTCTTTTTGGAAATAAAATTTCGCAGCTTCGCCAATTCCGTAAACATTTGGTCCCCATTCAATCACATTAAAATACACCTCGAGCATGCGTTCTTTGCTTGCAATTCTATTATTTTCAAGTATATAAACCAATAATATTTCTTCTAGCTTTCGCGAAAGCGTTTTTTCGCGAGTTAAAAATACATTTTTGACCAATTGCATACTTATCGTACTGGCTCCACGAGCAAAACGTTTGGCGCTTACGTTTTTTGAAATAGATTGTTTGAATGCTTCTGTAATAAAACCACGATGTGACATAAAAGATGGATCTTCGCAAGTCAAAACACTTTTTTGCAAGTATGGTGAAATTTGATTTAATGGTGTGTAAAACGGATTTTGCTCTCCAATATAAACGGGTCTTTGTCTTCTTCCATTTTCTATGGCTTGATAGGTGAATTCTGAATTTAATTTATTCAAATTGGCATCACCATATTTTGATATTCTGAGCCCGTGTTTATTGAATTTACTATTGAAAGTAAGTCGCCAAGGTTTATCAATATTTATTTTGAAAGCCAAATTATAATCAAAATCGCCTTCTGCTTGCATGCCTTGAAAATGTGAAAATAAACCATTGGGCAAAGAATTGATAAAATCTTGTGCTTTCATTCTTGGAATAGAAGCTTTCAAAGTATAAACCCTATCTTTTTCAGTATTGTATTCTACGTAAGGATTTAATTTTATGTTGTTGATAATGACTTGAGAATTTTCTTTTAAAGAAATAAAATCGCTACCAATTAAAAGCTTAAAATCCACAGATCCTTTGTTGAAAACCACATCTTTTTTAGCAATTCTTGGATTGTTTATGGTTAGATTTTCTACCGATGTAAAACCATCAATACTCAATTCCCCGAAACTCATGTCTATATTATCAATCTTCAAATGTAGGTTGTCAAAACTTGTCGAAATATTGAATTTGTCTTTAATGTATGGCAATTGAATCTGGGTTGTATCGCTATTGGTAATTTTCAAATCGGCTTTTATATTTCTTGGATCGGCAAGTCCTTTAATATTCCACTTTTGGGTAAATGAATTGGTTTCTACATGCAGCGAAGTCAACAGTTGTTGGTTTTTTAATTCTAATTTATCAGTTCTCAATATTGTTTTTTTGCCCATATCATCAATTCGAAGGGCAATATTTTGCAATTCCATTTTTGCAGGAACATAGTTTAATAGTTTGGTTATTAAGCCATAGGCAGATTCTGCATAGTCTCTTTTTTCAATTGTGTCATTATCTGTTGTTTTTGATTTGAGAAAAGCATCATAATTATTTCCATTTTTGCCTTTCACCAATTGTACAAAACCATTTTTGAGTTCTAGATTTTCAATTTGTACATTGCCAGAAATCAATTCAAAAAGATTGACTTTGGTTTTTATATTTTCAATAGAAATTAAAGTATCTGCGCCACGAGGAACTATTGTAATTTCTGACATTGAAAGTCCGGAAAAGCCTTCAAAATTGGCTTTTTTTATAGAAAATTCGGCATTATAATCTTGGCTAAATTTTTTTTCAACCTTGGCAATACCTTCTTTTAAAAGTGTATTTCTAAAAAAATAAACCGAGATAATGGCAACAACCAACAGCATTAAAATGAATAATAAAAAGCGAAATATTTTCTGTTTATTGATTTTCATTATTCAATTTAAAATGAGATTATTTCAGCGAATCTACTAAATTTTCTACTTCCATTTTCTGTTTTTTGTATTTTGTTTGCAAAATTGAATTTTCGCCCATTTTTCTGTAGTAATCCAAGGCTTTGGTAGCAAAAAATATTTTTTGATGTTTTGGAACATCAGGAATTTGAGGATATGTTTTATGAAAAAGCATTTCATAATAAGCTTGCCATTCGCGTTCGTTTCTGTCTTCCACAAATTGTCCTTTTACTTTTTGAGCTACATGAATCATTTCGTGAGCAATCAAATTGAGCATTAAAACAAATTCAAATTCAAAAGTATTTTCTGGAATTCTTATGATTTGCATTTCGCCAAAAACGCCTTCGGTAGTCATTAAAATATAATCGGCATTGGCTTTTTCGCGCAGTTCAAAACCTTTAAAATTGGAATGTTTTATTCCGTATTGTTCAATGGCATAATGTGCAGCCTGAATGGTTTCGCCTAGTTCGTGAAAGATATTAATAATTTGATTAATTTCTTGGTAGGATTTCATATCAAGTAAAGATAAAAACTTTTAAAAAGCTTATAAAATAGAGAGGCTTTATTTTTGTCGACTGAGATTAACAATTAAAATTCATAAATAATCACTGTCATATGATTTAAACTATGAATCTGAATCAAAATCTCTTTCTAGACTTAAGAATCTCTTTTGCCCTATCAACTGCTAAACAACATATATTCCCAAAACTATCATCGTGTAAATGTTTTTGATAGGCATTTATAAAATTAAAATAGGCATTTCGGGCTACGGGATGATTTTTAGCTTCTAATAAAATATCATAAGAAGAAATTCTGTAATTTTTGGCGAATATTTTATTTACAAAATTTTTAAGTTCTTGATCGGGCACGTAAACCTCATTACTAAGAGTTTTAAATTCTTGCTTTTTTTTCTCTTTTTCTTCAGGAGTTCTCCAATCAAAAAAGCTTTTAACCAATCCTTGTTTCATTGCATCATAATCTTCCTGTCTTTTAGCTGGAAATGCCATTCTACTTGATCCTTTCTCATCTCTTGCATAAAGCCAAAACTGTTTTTTTAATTTTTTCTTCTCTTTTCGAGGCAATCGAAATTTACTCATAACTACGAAAATTATAATTATCAATCTATTTTATAAAAACAAATAGTGTTAGAAGCTATTACTGTAATTTTATCCAAACAATATACTCACCACATCTTCAATTTTAGCTACCAATTGAATTTTAATTCCTGTATTTTTCAATGAAATTTTATTGTATTTGGATACAAAAATGGTCGAAAAACCTAATTTTTCGGCTTCTTGAATGCGTTGATCTACACGATTTACAGGACGAATTTCGCCTGAAAGTCCCACTTCGCCAGCAAAACAATAATCCTTATGAATTGGAATATCTTCGTTTGAAGATAAAATAGCGGCTACAACTGCCAAATCAATCGCGGGATCGTCAATAGAAATTCCGCCAGTAATGTTCAGAAAAACATCTTTAGTTCCCAAACGGAAACCAGCTCGTTTTTCTAAAACTGCCAAAATCATATTTAATCTTTTGGCATTATAACCCGTTGTACTGCGTTGCGGCGTTCCATATACTGCTGTAGAAACCAAAGCTTGAATTTCGATCATTAACGGTCGCATACCTTCCAATGTTGAGGCAATGGCAGTTCCAGAAAGCTCTTCGTTTTTATGTGAAATTAATATTTCTGATGGGTTTGACACTTCTCGCAAACCTGAACCTTGCATTTCATAAATACCAAGTTCGGCGGTAGATCCAAATCGGTTTTTTAAAGATCGTAAAATTCTGTACACATGATTTCTATCGCCTTCAAATTGCAAAACAGTATCTACCATGTGTTCCAGTATTTTTGGACCAGCAATACTTCCATCTTTAGTAATATGACCAATTAAAATGACGGGCACATTGGTTTCTTTTGCAAATTTTATCAGTTCGGCAGTAGTTTCACGTATTTGCGAAATACTTCCTGGTGACGATTCTATATAATCTGTATG
>NZ_JANLVD010000194.1:0-9130 GCF_031363805.1 Flavobacterium sp.
TGTCGGCGATGCAGAATTTCAGAAAAAAGCCATCGGAAAAATGCAAAATATGTCTCGAGAAGGTGGTCGCACGGTTTTGTTTGTAAGTCATAATATGGCTTCTATTCAAAAGTTATGTGCAAATTCTGTACTTTTGGATAACGGAAAATTTGTATTGAAAGGAAAAACAAGTGACGTAATTGAACTTTATTTGCAATCTAACCAATACGAAGGTTACAAAGGTTTGTATATTAATAATTTAATAGAAGAATCAGGAATAGCGGCTATAGAACTCGTTGATAAAAACAATATAAACAGAACAGAATTTGGCTTTGACGAAGCTATTACAATCAAAATTAAAGCGAAAATATTAGAAAAACACTTAAATGCTAGTTTGGGTTTTCGAGTTGTAGATAGAAAAGAGCAGGTAATATTTACATCGGAAGTAAAATTTAAAACCATACTTCAAAAAGAAGGTTTACACGAATTTGAAGTTAAATTACCAGAAAAATTTTTAGTTCCCAATAAGTTTAGACTTACATTTGGAATACACATACCTAACGTTCAGTTAATAGATTATCAAGAAGATTGTATTTCGTTTGAAATTGTCGAGACAGGATCAGAATTCCATATTTATGGATCGAATGATTTTGGTTGTGTTATCGTTAATTGTAATTGGAAAGTCTTATGAAATTGATAAAGAAAATAATAAATTTTATAGGTAAAATTAGCAAGCTTAAAATTCATGTAAATGATAATTTAAGTTATATATTGTTTGCACAATCGTCAAATATTTCAAATTTAAGAATTTCTGTAAGAAATCCTTTAGAAGATAAAAAATATCTAGAAATTGGTGAAAATTGCTTGTTGAATGGAGATTTTATTTTTGAAAAAAAAGAAGGAAAAATAATTATAGGAGATAGAACTTTTATAGGAGGTGGAACATTTATATGTATTGATGAAATAGAAATTGGTAGTGATGTAATGTTCTCTTGGGGGTGTACAGTAGCTGATAATAATTCGCATTCACACGTATGGTCTGAAAGAAAAAATGATGTTATTTCTTGGAAAAGGGGCGTTGATCAAAACAAAATTGGATTATATAAAGATTGGACAAATGTAAGAAAAGATAAAATAAAAATTAAAAACAAAGCTTGGATAGGCTTTAACAGTATTATTTTAAAAGGTGTTACAATTGGCGAGGGTGCCATTGTTGGTGCAGGAAGTGTGGTTACAAAAGATGTTCCAGACTGGACAATCGTAGCTGGAAATCCTGCTAGAATAATTAGAGAAATTCCAGAAGATGAAAGATAAAATGACTTGGGAGCAAACCATAAAATATATTAGAACCCGACCTGAATATCAATTTTTAGTTGAGAAAGCTTATTTTGAAGAGGATTTAGTTTTAAACGTAGAACGATTTACAAAAAGTGATGAATTCATAGAAACGTTGCGACTTATAAAACAATATGCACCAAACGCAAAATCAATTCTGGACATAGGAAGCGGTAATGGAATCAGTTCCATTGCTTTTGCACTTCAGGGTTTTGAAGTAAAAATCATCGAACCAGACCCAAGTGAAACTATAGGAACTGGAGCTATCAGGAAATTAATCACTCATTATGAATTAGATAAAATCACTATTTTTGAAGCTTTTGCAGAAGATATTGCTTTCGAAAAGGAAAGTTTCGATGTGGTTTACGCACGACAATGTATGCACCATGCCCATAATTTAAATAAATTTATTCAGGAAGGAAGTAGAGTGCTTAAAAGAAAAGGCTTGTTTATTACCATCCGTGACCATGTTGTGTTTGATGAGAACGATAAAAAATGGTTCTTGGAAAATCATCCGTTGCAAAAATATTATGGAGGAGAAAATGCGTTTACTCCTCAGGAATACCAGCTACAAATGAAAAATGCAGGTTTGAAAATAGAAAAGGAAATTAAGTATTTTGATAATACTATTAACTATTTTCCGTACTCAAAAGAAGAAATTGCTAATATGTACAACCTAAAACAAGAGAAAGCATTACTTACTTTAAAAAAGAAAATAGGCTTGTTTTCAGTACTGCCATTTTTGCGTAAAATGTATTTTAATAGAATTGGATTGTATAAGAGGGCTATCTATGATGAAAGTAAAGTTCCGGGAAGAATGTATTCTTATATAGCTGTTAAAAAATGAAAATACTTATTATTGGTTCAAATGGATTTATAGGCAGTCATTGTATCGACTATTTTGCTGCAAAAGGCAATTATGTCTGGTGTGCTAATGTTTCAGAACTTGAGAGTGACCGTTGTTATAAAATCAAACGTCAGAATTCTGATTTTACAACAGTTTTTAAAACACAGCAATTTGATGTTTGTATCAATGCATCAGGTTCTGCACATGTGGGATTCTCGTTTGGAAATCCTTCAAAAGATTTTGAACTCAATGTAATTAACGTGCAAAAAATTTTAATAGCAATAAGGGATTATAACCCTAATTGCAAATTTATTAATTTTTCGAGTGCGGCTGTTTATGGTAATCCGAAAACACTACCAATTATAGAAAATACACCTTGTAAGCCACTTTCCCCTTACGGTTTTCACAAACTACAAAGTGAACTGCTACTCACAGAATATCATAAATTTTTTAACCTAAAAACTTGTAGTTTGCGTGTTTTTTCAGCTTATGGACCACGACTAAAAAAACAATTATTTTGGGATTTATATCAAAAGTCACTCAAAAGTGATGTTATTTCGCTTTACGGAACTGGAAACGAAACAAGAGATTTTGTATATATTGATGATTTAATACAAATTGTAGATTTAGTGATTCGAAATTCTTCGTTTGAAGGGACTATTTATAATGTAGCAAATGGTGTTGAAACGACAATTTCCGAAGCAGCTAGTTTATATATCAATGCGTTTTGTCCTGAAAAGAAAGTTGTTTTTAATGGCGAAGCGAAGATTGGTGACCCAAATAATTGGCTAGCTGATGTTTCGAACATGATCGAGATTGGCTATAAAAAAACAACATCAATTGATAAAGGAATTGAAAAGTATGTATTATGGCTAAAAGAATTAAAGTAGGTTTCATCTATTCATATGATGAAAACTGGATTGGAGGAACTTATTACTATCAAAACTTGATTCAATCACTTAACTTATTGCCAAGCAGTATAAAACCTCACTTAGTCATTTTAAGTGATAAAACCGAATCTTTTGATTCCATTAAAGAATTTAATTATCCCTTTGTAACATATCAGTTAATAAATAATACGAAAGAAGGTTTTTTTGAAAAATATAAGAATAAATTGAAAAGGAAATTATTCTCAATAAAGTCTGTTAACAATAAGAAGATCAATTTTGGGATTGATGTTTTATTTCATCCAAGTGAAGTTAACATTCCCAATACCATCAAAAAACACTTGTACTGGATTCCTGATTTTCAAGAAGTATATTTGCCTTATCTGTTTGCCAAAGATTATTTAGATTTGAGAAAAAAAAGTCAAGAAGAATTATTGTCAAATGATAAACATGTTTTATTCAGTAGTGCAGATTCTTTTAATGATTTTAAAAAATTATATCCAAGTAGAAAATCCAAATGTTATGTTGTTAATTTTGCTGTATTTCACTCGAATTTCTCAGGTTTAAAAATTGAAGACCTGAAAAATAAATATAATATACAACATGAGATTCCTTATTTTTTTTCCCCAAATCAATTTTGGGAACATAAAAATCATATAGTTATCCTGAAAGCAATTAAAAAAATAAAAGAGACTTATGATTTTAAATTTCAAGTGCTTTTATCAGGAAAAGAGTTTGATCACAGAAATCCAATATATTTTGATAGTTTGAAAGAATATGTAAAAAAAAATGATTTAGTAGAAAATATTATTTTTTTAGGTTTTATAGACAGAAAAGAACAGTTGTGTTTCATGAAAAATGCCTTGACAATAATACAACCTTCTTTATTTGAAGGATGGAGTAGTGTTGTAGAGGATGCAAAAGCCATGAATCAAAATCTTATAGTATCTTCTCTAAATGTTCACAAAGAGCAATTAGGGAACCAAGGCTATTATTTTAATCCTTATAATGAAAATGAATTAATTGATCAAATCATATTGTTTCTGAAAAATGACATCGCTAAGCCCGAATTTAGTTACGAAGAAAATTTGAGTTTGTTTGGCAGTAAATTCTTGGATGTTATAAATAAAATAAATTTAAAATGAATTATCCAAAAATTACAATAGTAACACCAAATTTTAATGGAGAAGAATACTTAGAAGAAACTATTTTGTCAGTCTTATCGCAAAATTACCCCAATTTGGAATATATAATTATAGATGGGGGAAGTAGTGATAATTCTGTTGAGATAATCAAGAAGTATGAAAATCAATTGTTCTATTGGATAAGTGAACCTGATAAAGGTTTGTATGATGCAATTCAAAAAGGGTTTGATAAAGCAACTGGTGATATAATGGGATGGATTAATTCTGATGACGTTTACCAGAAAAAATCATTTTTCACTGTTGCGGAAATATTTAATAATTTTTCAGATGTAAATTGGTTATTAGGGATGCCAACATGTTTAGACGAAATGGGTCGAAACGTATTTGTAAACAATATAAGAAAGTGGTCTAAATTAGATTATTATTTGGGAGATTTTCAGTGGATTCAGCAGGAGTCAACATTTTGGAGCAGAAAGTTATGGGAAAAATCAGGAGGATATATTGCAACAGATATTAAATATGCTGGAGATTTGGAATTATGGCTGCGTTTTTTCAGGTACGAAAAATTATTTGTAACTCATGCTCAATTAGGTGGTTTTAGATTGCGTTCGAAAAATCAGCTGTCTCTGGTTTTTCTTGACCAATACTTAGAAGAAGCTCGAGGTAAAATTAAAAACGAAATAGATTTTTGTATACCTGAAAAAGAAAAAATACAGTTAAAAAAAATACAGAAATACAATCGGATCATTAACAGTACTAAAATAAAATTTTTAAGAAGAAATTTGAAAAGAATTATAAATCCCAGGATTAAAAAAATAAAAGAAGAGTATTTTGCATACCCTTCTATAATTTATTTTGATAGAATTACTCAAAATTTCTATAAAAACTAATAATTATAATAATTCATTATGAGTAAACTGTCAATTATTACCATCAATTACAACAATGCATCAGGCTTGCAACGCACTATCGAAAGTGTTGCAGCCCAGCAGTATTCCGATATGGAATATATTGTTGTTGATGGTGGCTCGACAGACGAAAGCCTAGAAATAATTAAACAACACGAGAAATTTATAAACAAATGGGTTTCTGAAAAAGACAACGGAATTTACAATGCTCTGAATAAAGGTATAAAAATGGCTACTGGCAACTATTTGTTATTCTTAAACAGTGGTGACCATTTTTATGATTCAGCAGTGCTAAATAAATATCACCATCATATCGAAAAGGAAGACCTGATTGCTTTTGATATTCATTTTTTTGGTCCAGGATATAATAAGATCGGAAAACATATAGATAATTTAAACTTTACTTTTTTATTTGAAGATACCTTTGCACATCAGTCCATTTTTATAAGAAGAAACCTATTCGATAAAGTAGGGTTGTATGATGAAACCCTTAAGATTGTAGCTGATTGGAAATTTTTCATACATGCGATTGTCTTTCATAGGAGTACATATAAAGCAGTTCATGAAGTACTTTCGACCTATTATCTTGACGGAATAAGTGGTAGTCCAGAAGGGGTTATTTTAAGAAATAAAGAAAGGAAAACGATTTTAAAAAATGATTTTTCATTATTTTATGATGATTATATAAATGCTAAAAAAAACAGAAAATTGCTCGCTATGAATCGTTTTGTTATGTTACAGCAACTAGAAAAAAGTTATCTAGGAAGAAAATGTAGTTCGTTAGTGTTGAAATTTATGACTCAATTTTCATGAAATATTTATTAAAAAAAATAGCAAAAAAACTAATAGGATTCAATTCTCCGAAACCTATACATAAAACTTTATTAGATAAACTCAAAGAGAACGGACTTACCGTAGGAACTAATTTTAATATGTTGCCAGAATGTATTATCGATTATTCTCATTGCTGGCACATTACTATTGGCGATGATGTTACTTTAGCGCCAAGGGTACATATATTGGCACATGATGCCAGTACCAAGAATCATTTGAACTATACGATTGTAAAAAATGTAATTATAGGAAACAATGTTTTCGTAGGAACAAGCAGTATTATTATGCCGGGTGTTTCTATAGGTGACAATGCCATTATTGGAGCAGGGTCAGTTGTTACAAAATCGGTTCCTGAAAATTCAGTATATGTTGGAAATCCAGCTAAATTTGCTTGTACAACAAGTGAGTTTATAGAGAAACAAAAACTAAAAATGAATTCAGAAAATGTTTTTGAAGAAGCTTATACTTTAAGATCAAATATTACTTCACAAATGAAATCTGAAATGATAGAAAGTATAAAAAATAACGGAATTGCCTTTGTGATTTAAAACTAAATTATGATTCCCAAAAAACTCCATTATTGTTGGTTTGGTAACAACCCAAAGCCCAAAACATTTCAAGACTGTTTGCAATCTTGGCAACAATTTTGTCCTGATTTTGAAATCATCGAATGGAACGAAAAAAACACCCAATCCTTTGCCAATGCGTTTTATAAAAATGCGTTGCGAAAAAAAAAATATGCTTTCGTTGCCGATTATATCAGGGCTAAAGTACTTTTTGACCAAGGCGGAATTTATCTCGATACCGACATGCTATTGCTAAAACCAATTGACGATTTATTGCAAAATGATTTTTTTATTGCCGAAGAAGTTAAAAATCGGATAAATTTTGCCATTTTCGGCACTATTTCAAATCACCGTTTCTTAGAACAAATGCTTAATTTTTACAATAAAAATGAGTTTAATGGGTTTGCGCCACCCGTTATTACACACACTTTTAGTCCTGTTATAAACCAAGAAACAATAGTTACCAACGAGATTATTTTTAGTTCAGACTATTTTTATCCGTTATTGTTTGAAAATAGATTAGAACATTACACAAAATATATTCAACCAGAAAGTTATGCCGTACATCTTTGGGATCATTCTTGGGGAAAAACGAATGCAATAGGATTTCTTGGGTTGTTAGAAAATCTAAAAACAGTAAGCATAGACTTTCTTTTTTATGGTTATTCTTTTTCCTATTTCAAACGATATACCAAAGAATTCTCCCGAAAAATAATTCAATTGGCAAAAGCTAAAATAACCCACTCATGAAAGTATTGCATATTATAACCTCCTCTAGAGGTGGTGCGGGAATTGCCGCTTTAAGGCTACATGAAGCTTTGTGCGAAAGTGGCGTGTCTTCTGCTTACTTATCGGTAAATCGCACTATAAATTTCGAAAATAAAACAATAGCGGATTCTTTTTTTAACTATCAAAAACCGTCTTTTTTCGAGAAAATAAAAACCAAATTTCAACACTATTTTTTGGCTACTTTATTTCAAAAAACAACAAAAAGACTCAACTTAATAAAGCAAGATTTGCATTGTGAAATTGCGACATTGCCATTTAGTGATTACAAACTTCACGAACATCCGTTGGTGCAAGAAGCCGATATTATCAACCTGCATTGGGTTGCAGGCATTCTCGACTATTCCACTTTTTTTGAAAATTGCAACAAACCAATTGTCTGGACATTTCATGATATGAACCCTTTTCAAGGTTTGTTTCATTACAAAAATGACGAAGTGGCAAATGCCAAAACTGCAAGTAAATTAGATGATGAAATAAAATTAGTCAAAGCAAAGGCTATACAAAAAATACAAAAAGGAGTAGTGGTAACACCTTCTAAATGGATGCTGGTAGCAGCTCGAGAAAGTAAAGTTTTTTCTCATTTTACAAAAACACACATTCCAAATGCTATAGATTTCACTGTTTTTTGCCCACAAGACAAAACAAGTCTAAGAGCAAAACACCATATTGCTCCAAATGATTTTGTACTTCTTTTTGTGGCAGAAGATGTTAGCAATATTCGCAAAGGATTTTATTTGCTGCAAGAAGCATTAGTAAACCTAAAAAAGACACCCATAACAGTATTAGCAATAGGAAAAGGTGTTATTCCTGTAAATGAGAATATAAAAATTATATCTTTGGGAGAAATTAGTTCGCCAGTGGCAATGGCAGCTTGTTATGCCATGGCAGATGCCTTTGTGTTGCCAAGCCTAGAGGATAATTTGCCTAATGTTATGCTAGAAGCCTTTGCTTGCGGCATTCCGCTTATAGGATTCTCCATTGGTGGTATTGCAGAGCATACAAAAATTGGTTTTACAGGTGTTTTAGCAAATGAAATATCAAGTTTGTCTTTGGCGGAAGCTATAGCAACTTTTTATAAAACCAAAGAAAATTATAAAAGTGGGGTTATTGTGCAATATGCAAAGGATCATTTTAATAAAAAACAACAAGCTAAAGCTTATATAGAAATATATAATGGTTTGTTAGGATAATTAAATGAAAAATAAATCATTTGTAAATTATTATTAAAAAGTATGATTTTATTTTTATTGAAAATTGGGAGGAGATTATATGGAAAGGTTTTTGGGCTAAAACTCAGAACTTTTTTTAATCGTTTTCCGCCAGAAAATAACGGACAAGAATCTTCGGATTTAATTTATGATATATTAGCCTCTAATAAGCCTTGTATGATTTCAAGACTTGGAAATGTTGAGTTTAAATGTGTTTATTTTTATAAAATAAATAAAAATAACATATTTAAAAAATATATAAAGTATATAAAGTATATAATTGGAGATATTGATGATGTTGATTGGACACCAAAAATGAAACACGAACTACAACATAATGCAGGTTTTTTTACAGCTACATCAGAAAATTTAGAAAAATTTTCACAAAGAATGCTTAAAGATATTGTGAATATAGACATACTTGCATCTGGAATTGATTATGAAAATGAATTTAAAGAGGAACTGAAAAATGCAGCAACTATAGGCTTTGAAGATTTAAACTCTTATAATCATAAGAATCCTTGGAGTAGGGTTTTAAAAAACAAAAAAGTACTAGTAATACATCCTTTTGCCGAAAGTATACAAAGTCAATATAAACGTAGAGAATTTCTTTTCGAAAATAAAGAGATTTT
>NZ_JANLVD010000195.1:0-6718 GCF_031363805.1 Flavobacterium sp.
TATTGTTGCTAGTATACAAAGTTACAACGTTTTTTGTTTTTAGCCCTGACAGAAGTGGAAAGCTTTTTTGAGCAAATGGTTATTTTTTTCTTGAATTGCAAAAGCGACCAAAGGAAGCTCTTTGCAATTTTTAGAAAAAAACACCATGGCGAAAAAAACTTGAAACGAATGGCGGGATTGGCTCCAAATTCAAAAATTAAAACCAGTTCTTCGCTTGGTTATAATCGATAAAATATTTAATACTTATTGAAAATGTGTGACTTAGCACTTCGTTGTTTATTAAGTTGGTATAATTTTTAATGTAGTTTTTATTGATATCTGAAATTTCATTGAATGAATTATTTCGATATAAAATTGACACTTGACTGCCCGGAACAAACCACCAAGTGTAACTTAAATCCAAATTCCAAGTACTGAAATCTTGATTTAAATTTTTTACTGTTCCTGTGTAAGGTGTAAATCTGCCATCGTTTTGTAGCAATAAAAAGCTTTTATTTTCTGAATATGACCAATAATGTATGGCAGAAAGATTAAAATTCATGTTACTATTTACAGAATATTTTGTGGTGAGTGTATTGGTGTGGGAAATTATATTACGATTTGCTATGATAATATCGACTGGAGTTAAATCATTATTGTCTGTATTTATTTTGGTTCCAAAACCTTTGTTGTTGCGGTTTCTTGAATAGTTGTATTTATAAATGAATGATATTTTATCATTAATTCTATATCGTGGACTTAAAGATAAATTGATTGCATTCCTGCCTTTTTGATCTGACCAACTGACATTTGAATCAACATCGTAAGCAAATTTATTGTTGTAATTTGAGGAATAATAACCTCCAAATCCTATTCTTTTGGGTTGAATAAAATATCTTCCAGTGGTTCTTGGTTCATAATAATCTGTGGTTTCTACTGGATTTGAATTGACATTCATGCCGTAAGCATTGTTTTTCTTGCTTCCTATGTTGAGGTTTATGTTTAGATTGCTAGTTTGTATTTTTCCAGTTTCTAATTGAAATTCATTATAGAAATTTGTATTTAAATTGAATCTATTGAACTGTTTGTTTGGACTTAAAATACGATAACTTCCATTGGCATACAAGCTGTAAAAGTTGGTTTGAAAGTTAATTCCTAAATCGTTGTTATCGAATTTTTTGGTTAAAATATCTGAACCAATTCCATACCTATATTTTCCGCTGGTTTTGTTAATTTCTAAATAAGAACTAATTCCATTTTTATCTTGATTGGGATTGTTTACATGGCTGTATTTGAAATTTCCTTGCATATTGAAGGTATTTGCTTTTGTATTCAAATCCCAAATTAAAGCAGATACATTGGCATCGCGGAAACTTCCATTTCTGGTTACGTTGGTATTTATAAACGAAAATGATGAATTTTTATTAAATCTTTGGTCGAAAACTAAAATGTTATAATTGGCGAGTGGCTCTATAATTTGTCGTCTAGATTGTCCAGTTATTGTATCTAAAATCGTAGCATAAGTATTCTCGGTGACAGCATTTAAGACTCCAATTCCAAGTCCATCTTTGGTTCTGCCAGATACTTTTAAAGCATTTAATAATCCAACTGTTGCTGGTGTTTCAGATACTTTTTCATTTATTTCCAAATTGGCTCTTCCACTGGGCCTGCCACCAATTCTTCTGGAATAAAATAAATTTCCTTTGCTAAATAAATCTGTGCCTTCGGTAAAAAAAGATCTATTTTCATTAAATTGTTGTTCGAATGGACCAAGATTCAAAATTTTTTGGTCTACAGCGGTTTGCCCAAAATCTGGAATTAAAATAACATCTAGCGTGAAAGCATCGTTAATACCGTATTTTAAATCAAGCCCACCTTTAAGTGTTCCTTTGGTTTTATTTTGTGCATCTGCATTTAAATAAAAGGATGAATATGGCAGAAAAAACAGTCGAGTAGGCGTTTTTATATTTTCTATTCCTTCTAGAATTCCTGCTTGTTGAATAAATGTTCTAATTTTTGGATCTATAAATGTCCAAGTATATTTTTGACGATCTCGACGTACTTCTCGCATAAAATTTAAACCCCAAGTTTGCTTATTTTCTGGAGAAAAGCGCAATGCAGCATATGGAATTTTGATTTCTGCTACCCATCCAAAATCTGTAATTTTAGTTTGGCTTTCCCAAATGGCATCCCAAGAATAATCTTCGCCTTGATTATCACTTGCTTGACAATCGGCCTGACCATTGGAGGCTGATACTATGAATCTAAAATCTTGTTGTCCATCGTTGAAACCATTAATAAAAATTCCAAAGAAATCTGCTGCACCAATATTATCTCTTTGTACAAATTCTTTTAAAATTTTGCTCGGATTTTCATCGTACATAACTGCACTAATGTAAATAGCATTGTTATCATACAATATTTTCACCTCTGTTTTTCTGTTTTGGGGAATTGGATTTCCATTGTCTGGTTCGAAAGAAATAAAGTCACTTGCCATTTCAACGGATTTCCATGCGCTTTCGTCGATTACACCATCAATTTTTATATTTTCTGTAGTTAAAGATGTTTTTAACACTTTTTTTGATACTAAACCTCTTTTTTCTGCGTTAATACTATCCAATTTAGTATTATTTTGAGCATTTGAAATACAAAATGTTATTAAAATCGTAATTAAGAGGAAACGTTGAGACATATTTTTGTTTTTGGAAACAAATTTAATATTATTGCTGGGATGACTTGTATTTTAAGGAATTTTTAACAATCATTAAAATACACCAAATCGACCAAATGTAAAAATTAACGTTAAAATGCAAAAAAATTTGGTTTATAATATTTTTTGTTATTTATTTGTTTCATAGAATTAATACCACAATTAAAAGATTATCAATGATTTACAAATTTTTACCACTTCTACTACTATTTTTCATGTCTTTTGCTCCAAAAGATATTGATAACCATGATCCCATATTAATTGCTAGCGCAAATTCAAATAATTTGCTGGCTAAAATAGAAATTGTCTACAAATCTTTGAATTCGAATAATTTTGCAATTCCAGAAATAAACTGTTTTAAGAAAGCAATGGTTGGGTATTATTCTCTAAAACAAAAAGGCATTGTTCAAAAAGATATATTGACAATAATTGATTTTAGCCTTTCATCTACCAAAAAAAGACTTTGGGTTATAGATTTGTCAAATAATATGATATTGTATAATTCCTTAGTTTCTCACGGTATGAATTCTGGTGGCGAATTTGCCAACACTTTTTCAAACTCACCAAGTTCAAATAAAAGCAGTTTAGGATTTTACACCACTGGCGAAACTTATAATGGAAAGCATGGACTTTCTTTAAAATTGGACGGTCAAGAAAGAGGAATTAATCACAATGCTAGATCCAGAGCGGTAGTTATTCATGGAGCAGATTATGCGAATCCATCAATTCTAAAATCTCAAAATTATTTGGGTAGAAGTCAAGGTTGTCCAGCAATTCCTGAAGCTTTAAAAGCCGAGATAATTAAAACAATAAAAAATAAATCTTGTTTATTTATTTACCACCCGAACAGGAGTTATGACATTGCCTCGAAATTGGTTGCTTAATCGCAAAAATAATTCTTGGTCATAATTGTAAATATCGTTTCTAAACTGTAAAAGACCATCTTCATACCAAGCTGTAAAATATAAAATGTGCACATCAATTTCTTCTTGTATTTTTACTGTTTTGGTTTTTTTAAAAAATACAATTGAATCAATTTTTGAAGTTGTGTAACCTTCTTTATTGTACAATAAATACTCTGCAAGTTGCAATGGATTTTCAACACGAACGCATCCTGAACTTAAAGATCTCATGTTTTTTACAAATAAATCTCGGTGATTTGTATCATGCAAATAGACTGAATGGTTGTTTGGAAAGTTTATTTTCACATTTCCAAGCGCATTGTTTTCTCCTGGACTTTGTACGTATTTATAGTCTTCGGCATTTCCAGAACGCCAATCGCCAATACTTACTTCTTTTCCTTTTTTGTTAAAAATAGTTATATTTCTGTTGGTAATGTATTTTCTGTTTTTAATAGTTCCAGGAATTAAATCCTCTTTTAAAATAGTTGGAGGAACAGTCCAAGTTGGATTAAAAACTATATTGTCAATTTTTGATGATAATATGGGCGTTTTCCTTTTCTCGGTTCCAACTACGACATTGAAAGTTTTTGTAGTATCCGTATTTTGAACAGTGTGGAGCTTAAAATTGGGTATGTTTACAACAACGTGGTTGATGCCTAAATCTCTCGGAAACCATCTCCAACGCTCCAAATTGACAATAATTTGTTGTCTTCTTTGTTCTTTTGTGAAATTTAATGCTGAAATAGTTCCTTTTCCAATTACACCATCGGCTTCCAAGCCATGTCTGGATTGAAACTGTTTTAATGCAATTTGTAATGGTTCGTCGTACAGGTTGCTCAAGGTATCATTTTTACTCAAATCGTTCCAATATTGAAGTCTTTTCTTGATAGAAATAATGGTTTTGCTTTTAGCTCCAAATTTTAATTTTTCTGAAGTTACAATTGGTTTTGATTCGTCTTTTGGAAGCATGCTCAAAATAACCAAAGCAGTTTTTAAACTTTTATATATATTTTGTTTTGGTTTGCAACTTTCAATAGTTTCCTCAATGGATTTATTTTGAAGAGCATTTGTTACTAATGAATCAGCATTTATTTTATTCCTTTTTATATCCCAATCAATGTAAATTTCTTTGGGTTTAATTTTGCCATTTGACAAGTGCGAAATATATTTGGAAAATGACAATGAAAGTTGTTTTTCGTATTTTTCGATGTCTGTTTCAGAAAGCGCATCATATTTTTCCTCAAAAGCAACTAATTTGGAATAAGAATAATCTTCTGGAAAAAGCCCTTCAAGAATTGAGCTTCGAATGGATTTTATTAATTCTTCACGATTTTTTTTGTTTTTCCAGTCTTTAGAAATTACTGGATTTATTTTTTCAGCAAGATTAATTTTAGCGCTATGATTTAGCTCAGTATTAGTATTATTACCACAACCAATGTAAACAAAAATGCAAAAAAGAATAGGTAATAATGATTTCATAAGCTATTGTAAATATTTATACATAATATAATGAACACCAATATTTTCAATGATAAATGGTGTTTCGATAATTGAATAATCTAGATTTTTGTAAAAACCAACTGCAGTTTCTCTAGCGTTAAACCAAATTAATGAAGCTTTTTTAATAGTAGCGTGATTTTCACATTCCAACATCAATAATTTACCATACCCTTTTTTTTGATGCTCCTCTAAAATAGCCATTCCTCTAATTTGCAATTGATTTTCTGAGGTAAAATTAGCATTTTTATTTTCAAAAACAGAAATTATTCCTACTATTTCTTTGTCAAAAAACATGCCAAAATGTTTCGCAGTAATTAAATCATCGCCTACAAAAATACAATTATTCAACGATTTGCCTTGTCTCAAAACTGCTTGACGCACTTTAAGAGTATCTTTTGATGTTATTATTTTAATTTCTAACATTTTTTTAATTCTGCTTTTGGTTTAATATTTGATGTAAATGTCTAACTGTAAATTATTTGAGATAGCTAATTTTCTTTGTTCATAATCAATAGAAATAAAAAATAATTTTTTCATAAAAAAGTTTGCAAGTAAATAAAGTTATTCTTTATATTTGCACCTCAATAAATGCGAAAGTAGCTCAGTTGGTAGAGCTCCAGCCTTCCAAGCTGGTTGTCGCGAGTTCGAGCCTCGTCTTTCGCTCTGAAATCCTCAAACTATGTTTGGGGATTTTTTATTTAAAGCACTCTACTGACTGTTAAACCATCTCTAATTGGTAATAAAACAGTTTCTACTCTATTGTCATTTTTTAAAATCTGATTGTATTCTAACAAAATTTTGGTACTCAAATCATTTGGTTCAAGAGTTTGCACTACTTTTCCAGACCATAATACATTGTCTGATAAAATAATGCCACCTTTGTTCATTCTAGGTAAAATTAAATGAAAATAATTGATGTAATTATCTTTATCAGCATCAATAAAAACCAAATCAAATTTGAAATTTAAAGTCGGAATAATATTGACAGCTTCACCCAAATGTTGAAAAATTTGTTTTCCCCAACGCGATTTGTCAAAATATTTCCGTTGAAAATCCACCAATTCTTCCTTGATATCTATAGTGTGCAAAATACCGTTTTCTTGCATTCCTTCACACAGGCAAAGCGCAGAATAACCAGTATAAGTGCCAATTTCTAGAATATTTATAGGACGAATTAATTTGGATAACATACTCAAAACTCGTCCTTGAAAACGACCGCTTAGCATTCTGGGCAACAATATTTTTTGATAAGTTTCTTTGTTTAATTGAGCCAATAATTCAGGCTCATTTTCTGAATGTTGCTCAATATATTCTTCTAAATCTTCTGACAGAAAGTGCATAAAATTATTTTTAGCAAATATACAAATTACCAAATCAACAAAATAACCTAAATTTGCACCATGCAAATCGAGAAAAAAGACATCAGATCATTATCTAAAGACCAATTGCGAGATTTTTTTACATCAAATGAAGATAAATCATTTCGTGGTAATCAAGTTTATGAATGGTTGTGGAGCAAAGGTGCTCATAGTTTTGACGATATGACCAATTTGTCCAAAGCAACTCGAACCATGCTAGAGGAGAATTTTGTAATAAACCATATCAAAGTCGATACGATGCAACGAAG
>NZ_JANLVD010000090.1:0-3610 GCF_031363805.1 Flavobacterium sp.
TTTACACAGTTTACAGGATTGTCAAAATCGGAATTTAACACCAAACAACTTGCGGCATCATAATTTACAGTTATAAAATTTGTTACAGTTTTTGTATCTGATATTCCTGAACTGTTGGTTACTTTTAGCGTTGCATTTACAACTCCTGGTGATAGAAATTTTACAATTGGATCTCTAGAGCCTGCACTTGTACCATTTAAATAAACTGCTGTTTTAGAAAACGACCATTCCCAAGTGGCGCCTGCGTAATCCAGAATACTATAATCGCTAAATTTTATTTCTTGATTAATACAGACTTCTTTTATATTGGTTGTAGGTTGTGCCACAGGATTACTTTTTTCATAGAAAGGAATGGTTTGCACGCCACCTTTAGCACTGGCAACTATTAATCTTTCTTTAAAGTAAGATGCTTTTAAAAAAACTCTTTCTTTGGCTGTTCCAGTCATTAAATTTGGTGAATAATCTATCCAATCTGGCATGGTGTTGTTTTTGTAAAAACATTTTGATATTTCATTTTGAACTCCCATGATGTACACACCACCATTCGAACCATATTGATGTTGTATTTGTCGAATATTAAATCCGTTTAAATTTGGTGTATTTAAATCAGTCCAATTTTGTCCACCATTGGTGCTTTTAAATATCCTAGTATTGTTGGCAATGCTGCCGTGAGTAAGCCAAATTTCGTTGGCATTTGTTTGCGATACGTCTATGTAACACTCAACTCCTTCTGGTTTTAAATCTATATTATTAAGTGTCATGTTGCATTGGGTCCAGTTTGCGCCACTATCACTGGTTTTCCAAAGTCCATCAGTATGGGTCATTACATACATTACTTTTGGGTCTTTTCTGGTTGTTTTTACATCCCAAACTAATGAGTTAAAACTTTTATAAACTTGATTAGTTACACCATTATCATAAGAGATAATCACATCGTTATTAAAACCTGAATAAATAATGTTACTATCTTGTGTGTTCGATGTGGTATCACTATTTCTTAGCCCACTAACATAAGTATTATTTTTGAGCGTAAAAGGATAAGAATCTGTATAATTCAAACAATAATCTACATCTATTTGTTTAAACCGTTTCAAATTCAAATCTTCATAAAACATTGAATTTGGTCTACTGAAAATTGCTTTTCCCACGGGTGATTCATTTGAATGGATATGTATTGATTTACCGTTGTTCCAATTGGGGTTAAAAATGTTATTACCGTTGTGTATTTTTCCACCACCCATTTGATCGGTATTAAACCCAATATCAAACCCAATATAATTTAATGAAAACATCCCTTTGGTCATGGTTTTATAGAGCGAAAGATCGGTGAAGTTATCTGGAGATTCTCCCACGCCACCATCAGTGGAAACCACAACTTTTTCTCCAATAAAAACCAAGTCTTGAATGTCGGCATGAATTTTACCGCTCAAAGGACCACCGTAACCACCAATTTTATTAAAAGTTAATCCACCGTCTGTAGATTTTAAGAAATCGGAAATACCAAAATAATAAATATTTGAATCTACTGGAGAAATACCAAAAACAAAAGCATAAAATCCTTGAGTAAATACCAAAGTTTCTTTTATCGATAAAAATGAAAAATCTTCGCCACCATTGGTACTTTTAATTATTTCTACAACGCCGTGACCTGTTGCACCTCTGGTTTGAAAACCGATTGAAACTAAATCTGGGTTTGCAGCAGAAACTGCCAACAAAAATCCTTCTTTACCAGTATTTAGCGTGTAATTGGTTGGTTTAATTGTCCAAGTTAATCCTGCATCGGTACTTTTATAAAAAACACCTTGATCATCAATAGCATAAGCAATTGTAGAACTGCCAGGTTTAAATTCTACATCCATAAAGTAACCTGCTTGTCTTTCATTAAACGTTTCGCCAGCATCAGACGAGACAAATAGCCCATTGTGAGTAGCTGCAATTATGGAATTGCCGTCGTTTGACCATAATATTTCGTTACATCCTGCTTGAACTGGTCTTACTGTCCAATTTGCACCACCGTCTGAACTGTAACGAAACGGATTACTTGCTAATATTATTTTATTAGAATCGGTTGGATGAAAGGCGCTTGGCCCACCATATTCGTTAAGATAAGTCCAATTTGCTCCACCATCTGTGGTTTTAAAATTAGAATTTGTTTCGTCACTTGCCAACCTAATATTTGGATTAGAGGGTGCAATATTTAAGTAATAAACATTTACCATTGCTTGCACTTGCTCGTCGTTCACTACAACTTCAGTTGTGCCAATTTGTTCCCAGTTATTTGCTAAGATACCTTTGCCACTCTTTTTAGCGTTAATATTACTTTTATTTTTTTCGAATAATTCGGCATTCTTAAAAAAGTTTTTTTCTGTAGGCATTTCAATGAAACCTAGTTCATTGATCCATTGACTAGGAATTTTTATAACAAAATTTAATGCAAATCGCACAAGTGGATTTTCCGAAAGACTTTCTTTAAAATCACTTTCATCCTTTTCAACGGTTTCTTTACTAGTTTTTTCTCTTTTCTCTTTTTTTTCTACAATTAACCATTCGTGAAGTTCTTTTTTTAATTTTTTTACATTAATCTGGTCTGGATTTTCATAAAACTGATTTGCCCAACTTGGTGTTGCGCTAGTTTTTCCGGGCAAATCAGAAAAGTTGATATAGTCTTTGATACTCATTTTGGTTTCTTGCGAAAAACCATTCTGTATAAATAGAAAAAAGAGCAATAAATAAATTTTAGTTTTCATGGTTCTATTTTTTAATAATTTTCAAATAATTGTATTTATCATCAGATTTATTATGTAATATCACAAAATACAAACCCTCAGCATATTGTTCCATATTTACTTGCAATAAGTTGTCGGTTGTTTTTTCAAATTTTGATGTGATAAACTTACCATCGATGTTGTAAATACTTAATCCAAATTCTGAACCATTCGATTTGGTATCGATTGTAAACGAATTGAATGTAGGATTCGGGAAAGCAACAATGGTTGTAGCAGAATTTGAAATGAAATTTTCCATTGCCAAAACTTGGTCTGAGCCCAAAGAATAACATGAATTAGTTATCTGATAATTGCTTCCTGCACAAGGTGTGGATACTCGTTGAATATAAAGTTGGTCGTTTATTAAAGAAAATTTTAATTTTCCGTTTGCAGCAGATTCTGAATATACATTTGGAGAATCATTATTCAGAACAGTCGAAAATGTTGCTGATCCAAAATGTTTGTAATTGATGACATGAATTAAATTATTATCTAAATCTACATTCAAATAAGCAGTTGCAGTTGTGTTATTGCAACTGGTACTGATGTTTAGCGTGACAAAAACTCCTTTTTGTGTTGGTGCAAACGACGAGAAATTTTGAACGAGATTTGCACTCGAATTCGTTATTACATTGCCAGAAATTGGGTTGTTACAATTTGAAGGTTGAAGTGTATTATCAATTCCATTTTGATCGTCGTCCATTGCAGACCAGCAAGATGGGTTGAGTCTGAAATTTCCGTTTCCACAAGGATTAAAAATTCTTTTTACATATAGTTTATTGTTGCTAATAAAATAATTTACTTGAGCATTTGTGGTCAATGTGCTGGTTACAGAACTGGTTTCG
>NZ_JANLVD010000125.1:0-4241 GCF_031363805.1 Flavobacterium sp.
AAATTTCACCTTGGAGAATTCCGCCTTTCAGGTTCAAAGCGCCAGTCATTCCAGTTTCTTCATCAATGGAAAATAAGGCTTCAATAGCAGGATGTTTGATTTCTTTACTTTCTAAAATCGCCATAATCATGGCTACTCCAAGACCATTATCGGCACCAAGAGTTGTGCCGCGAGCTCGAACCCAGTCGCCATCAACATACATATCGATGCCTTGTTTATCAAAATCAAAATTGGTATCATTATTTTTTTGATGCACCATATCCAAATGTCCTTGCAAAACTAAAGCTTTGCGATTTTCCATTCCTGGAGTGGCTGGTTTTCGAATAATTACATTTCGAATTTCGTCTTCAAAAGTTTCTAATCCTAGATTATTTCCAAAATCTTTCATAAACTGAATTACTCTATCTTCTTTTTTTGAAGGACGAGGTACAGCATTTAAATCTGCAAATTTATTCCAAAGGTTTTTTGGTTCAAGGTTTCTTATTTCTTGGCTCATTTTATATTAATTTGTTTTATTTAACGAATTTAGAATTGGAATAGCCCAATCGTTTATTTCAGAATATTTTTTTTCAACATTACCATTCACAGACCTGAATAGCAAAATAGCTTCTTCATAATCTTTAGAATTATCATAAATATATAATCTATCAACAAAAGTTGAAGCAATACAACAATTAGAAATTGATTTAGTGTAACGACTGATTATTTTAGTAATAGCCACATCATGTCCGCCTTCCAATACTCTATGCGCAATTCTACTCGCATTAATTGATGGATGATTTGTACCTACAAAGAACAATCTTATAAAGTAACCTTTGTTTTTTGCTTGTTTTAGAAAATCAATTTTATCAAATGCAGAAAGTACGGTTTCGAAAATTAAACTTTCATTTTTCTCAATACAATCTTCTCTTCTTTGGGTAGCAATTTGAGCAGCTTTTAATACAATTTCATGGTTATTCCAATCTCCTAACTCTTCTTGTGCAATATTATCTGGATTAATGTACATACAATTTTGAATCCATTCGTGTTTCAAAATTTGAGAAGTAATTGATGTTTTTCCAGAGCCATTTGGTCCAGCAATGACAATCAAAGTAGGTTTACTTTTATTCATTTCTGTTTTTTGACTCATTGTACTTTTTAAAAGCCTCTTCAATTTGTAATCCTTGAAGTTTTTGAAGTTTTTGTGAAGCAGTTTTAGCTCGTTTTTTAACTTCAATAACCACATTACTCATCAAATCATGAAGTTGTTTCTCAGTAGGTTCCTTTTGTGAAAGTAAATTATAGGTAGATTCCATATTTTATAAATATCTTGCAATTTACAAAAAAGAAAAAACAATTTATTCTATAACTACAATTTATTTCAATTACAAAGTTAGTTTGACAAAAGGTTTAGTTTATTTTTAAAAAAATCTATATTTGAGGAAAATAGTTCACAATGAAAAAATGGTTAGTATTACTTTTCTGCAGTTCGATATTCGCACAAAACATGGAAACAAAACTTGAAAATATCGTTAAAGACAATCAGTTAATGGGTGTTTCAGTGTATACCTTTTCAGGCAAAAATGAAAAAGTGTATAACGTAGGTTTTAAAAATGAAGCACAAAAATTACCAATTACGAATGACACAAAATTCAGAATTGCCTCTATTTCGAAAGCATTTACGGCGTTGGGATTAATGAAATTATACGACAAAAAATTATTCAAACTAGATGATGATATTTCAAATTATTTGGGTTTTAAAGTAGAAAATCCGAATTTTCCAAATGTTGCTATTACATTTAGAATGTTATTGAGTCATACTTCTTCTTTGCAAGATGGGACGGGTTACGATGCTTTTTTGGCAGCGACTTATAATGAAACGCCAATTCCTAATATTAGTAGTATTTTGACTCCAACTGGTAAAAGTTTTACCACTGATATGTTTATGAATCAGAAACCTGGAACTTTTTTTACGTATTGTAATTTGAATTTTGGATTAATTGGCACCTTAATAGAAAAAATAAGCAAACAGCGTTTTGATATTTATATGAAAAATGAAATATTGAAACCGCTTGGTATAACGGCCACTTTTAGTTTGCAAGATATTGAAGATATTAATGTTTTAGGCACTATTTACAGATTTGATGAAAAAGGTTGGCTACCAAACAAAGATGATTTTAAAGGTGTAAAACCAAAACCAAGTGATTTAAGTAATTATGTTATTGGAAATAATGCGGTTTATTTTGCGCCACAGGGCGGTTTAAGGGCGTCTTCTTCGGATATTGGGCAGTTTGTAAAATATTTAAAAAATGATGGAAAAACTGCAAAAATCTTATCTACTGAAACCATAAAACTAATGAAAACCAACCAATGGACTTTTGCCGAAAATAATGGAGATAATTATAACGGTTTTTTTAAACAATACGCATTGGGACTGCATCACACCAATTTAAACACTTCTGATATTATTTATAATCCTGATTTTTTTGGTAGCTTTATTGGGCATGCCGGTGATGCTTACGGATTGATAAGCGATGGTTATTTTTCTGAAAAACAAGATTTTGGATTTGTAATTATTACAAATGGTTGTTTAATTTCTTTCGAAAAAGGGAAAAATAGTTCTTTTTATAAATTTGAAGAAGAAATTTTCAAATTGGTTTGTGAGGATTTTATCAAAAACAAACCAATCGTCAAGAAAGTTAAAAAGGCAAAAAAATAATGCGTAAAAAACAATTGATATTGCCTATATTTCTTTTGATACAAATTGTTGGATTAAAAATAATTTCTTTTTTTCCTGAATTTGTAGAATCCTATTACAGCAACGGATTGTATCCTTATATTTCGAAATTTTCCAGAAGTATTTTAGGCTGGATACCGTTTTCGTTTGGTGATGTTTTATATGCGATTTTAATTATCTATGCTTTGTATTGGTTATATAAAAACAGAAAACTTCATTGGAAATTCAAGGCTCTTTCCGTTTTAAGTCTGCTTTCGGTGGTTTATTTTCTGTTTCATTTTTTGTGGGCATTCAATTACCATCGAATTCCTTTGTCCGAAAAAATGAATATTAAAACCGAATATTCTGATGTTCAATTGTTGGCTTTTACAAATAAAATCATTGCTAAAACCAATCAAATACAATTTCAGATTACTAATGATACTGCCATGAAAATTGTCAGTCCATTTTCTCAAAATCAAATATTTGAAAAGTCATTATTAGGGTATAAAAATCTTTCTAACGAATATTCATTTTTTACATATAATATTCCAAGCGTTAAAAAATCATTGTTTAGTTATCCGTTGACTTATATGGGTTTTGGCGGCTATCTGAATCCGTTTACCAATGAAGCCCAAGTGAATAGTATGATTCCAAAATACGGATTTCCCATGACAGCTTGCCACGAAATGGCTCACCAAATGGGCTATGCTAGCGAAAGCGAATGCAATTTTATAGGTTTTTTGGCCGTCACAAAAAACGATGATTTGTATTTTAAATATTCTGGATATAGTTATGCTTTGCGATATTGTTTATCCAATTGGGAAGTTCGAAATCCCAAAATTTTAGAACAGTTATTAAAAACAATACATCCGGGAATTTTAAAAAATTATAAAGAAAGTAAAGATTTTTGGGAAAGTCATCAAACATTTATCGACACAGGTTTCGAGATTTTTTATGACAATTTCTTAAAATTCAACCAACAAAAAGATGGATTGGAAAGTTATAGTAAATTTGTAGATTTGATGGTTAACTATTATGCTAAGAAAGATTTGTAAATATTTTATTTGGTTTTAAATTCACCAAAATGCCATAAAATTCCAGATGGATCGTGAAGGAAACATTCATTTCCCCAATCCATATCCCGAATAGGTACTAACTTTACATTTTCATATTTTGATGTAAGTTCTAATTTAACTAATTGAGTCCAAAAATGTTCTGCATTTGTTACTTCCATAAAAACCATGGTATTTTCTACCCAGTCTTTCACATAGGCATTTTGCAAATAGAATCCAAAACCATTCATATCAAAATAACTCATTCCAGTTGACAAAATGTTTTCTTTAAAACCTAAGTCACAATAAAAACTCCGTGATAACTCATAATTTTTAGCTCCGATAAATGGGCGAATTGATTTTATTTGATTATTCATTTAGTCATAAATTTAATTAATTATAAATCTACAAATTAACTTCTGATCTTAATAAAATACTTTCAATATTTTTCATTTTAGTAAATCTTTGGTGAGAATAAGTCAAATCTTTTT
>NZ_JANLVD010000148.1:0-3171 GCF_031363805.1 Flavobacterium sp.
GTTGCAATGCCATCGAAAAAGAACAAAACGAGCACGAACGCTTTGGCTATGATCCGCCAAATTATCAAGAAACCATTTCAAATCTAAAAAGATATATTTTGGTTCGATGCAAAGAGGAACGAATTTGGCTGTAATTTTTTAACGCTAATTCACAAATTATTTTCTAGAATGATGAAGGATTATTTTTCTGATTCCAATTCAAAAATGATTTTTTCTACCACCTTTTCTGGCAAAATGGTTCTCATCACATCTTGATAGCCATCGACAATTTTATTTCCATAAACAGAAGTTGGCAATAAGGGATATTTTTCTCTATCGGAAATAATGGCGTTTTTCAAAGGCTGATTGAAAGGTAGAAATCCGGCAAAAGGATGCGTGGCTCCCCAAAGTGTAATTACTTTTACGCCCAACATAGCAGCCATGTGTCCGTTTCCAGAATCCATAGAAAGCATAATGTCAAGGTTTGAAATTAAACTCAATTCTTCACTTAAATTTATTTTTCCAGCAATTACTTCTACATTTTTTAAATCGCTTTTCATTTCATTTAATATTGAAATTTCATCATTTCCTCCACCAAACAACACTATTTTATAATTATGATTAGCCAAATCATTAATTACTTTTTGCATCAAATCTTGAGGATATACTTTGGATTCGTATTGAGCAAACGGCGCAATTCCAATTAATTTTTGGTGATTCTGTCCAATTAGCGAAATTATTTTTGTAGATAGAACTTTTTTTGGAGGAAATATTGGATTTGATAAATTGATTTCAAAACCAAGCTTTTTAAAAGTTTCTGCATGAATTTCAAACATAGTTTTAACAGGCTTGAAAATTTTGTTTTCTTCTCTGGTTAGTGCGTTTTTGTCTTCTCTTTCTTTATTTGAAGCAACGATTTTTTTGCCTAAAAAACCAAATATTTTTCTAATGGCTTTGGATCTAATTACATTATGCAAATCAACAACGGCGTTAATTTTTAATTTTTTTAAGTCTAAAAAAAGTTTGAACAATCCTAATGAACCTTTGTGCCTGCTATTCACATCAACACCAAAAAAATCAACATGAGGAATTGAATCGAAAAATGGTTTAAAAAAAGACCGAGAAACTACTGTTACTTTAAGTTCTGGATATTGCAAAACCAAACCTCTAATTACAGGAACTGTCATGGCAACATCGCCCATTGCAGAGAGGCGAATTACTAGAATATGTTTAATTTTAGACAAGCTTTAAATAACTATTATTTGTTTTGATATAGTATTGGATTCAATTGATCGTCATTGTACATCTTCATTTGTTTGTAAACCTTCATATATTTTTCACCGTTTTCAATATCGGTTATTAAATCATCTATTGCTGTAGTTAAATCTTTTTTTTGTTCTAACAAAACATTCAATTTTTCTAAACATTTTGACCTGTGTTCTACCGAAGCTTCTGCTCTATTTGCTTCTTCATTCATGTGGTAAATTTTCAAAGCTAAGATAGACAATCTGTCAAAAGCCCAAGCTGGACTTTCAGAATTAACTTTTGCATTTGCTTTTACTTTTAAAGCATTATATTTTTGTAAAAAATAACTGTCTATAAATTCAACCAAATCTGTACGTTCCTGGTTTGAAGCATCAATCCTTCTTTTTAAAACCAATGCTGCAACTGGATCAATATTTGGATCCCGAATAATGTCTTCGAAATGCCATTGTACAGTATCAATCCAATTTTTATGGTATAATAAATGCTCGAATTGATCTTTTTGATACGGATTTGAAATGGGTTGGTCTACATTATCAAACAAATGATAATTAGAAATACTTTGTTCAAATACCGAATAAGCCAATTTAGAAAACATATTTTTACATTTTGAAACACAAATATACTTTTTATACCTTTATCAAAACAAAATAACTAATAATTTTAAACATGCATATTCATTATATATCCGAAAGCAATAGTATACTAAATCACTTTTTAACTCAAATACGAGATATAAATATTCAGAAAGACCGCATGCGCTTTAGAAAAAACATTGAACGAATAGGTGAAATAATGGCCTACGAACTCAGTAAAACTCTTGAATATAAAGCTATTGATGTTCAAACACCTCTTGGAATAAAAAACACGACAACTATTGCAGACAACGTGGTTTTGTGTTCCATTCTTAGAGCTGGACTGGCAATGCACACCGGTTTTATGAACTTTTTTGATGATGCTGAAAATGGTTTTGTTTCTGCCTACAGACACCACCCTAATCATGATGATTATTTTGAAATTTTGGTTGAATACCAAGCTGCGCCATCATTTGAAGGAAAAAATCTAATTCTTATTGATCCTATGTTGGCGACTGGTCAATCGGTGGTAGCTGTTTTCAATAAATTAATTATTGAGCAAACACCAAAAGAAATTCATATTGCAGTTGTAATAGCTACGCCAGAAGGTATTGCTTTTCTAGAAGAAAATTTACCTAAAAACTGTCATTTGTGGGTAGCTGCTTTGGATGAAAAACTGAACGAAAAAAATTATATTATTCCAGGTCTTGGTGATGCGGGAGATTTGGCGTACGGCAATAAATTATAACAATTGAAGTATAAAAGTAATCACACTTGCCAAAATTATAGTGCCTAATATAGTTTCTTTGATCCAGTACTTTTCTATGGTTTCTAAATAATTGGTGAGCATTATTGATACTGGAACAAATGTAAAAATAAGCGAACTATTATCTTTATCTGGCGAAATAAAAAATACCACAAGTCCAATAACATAAGCTAAAATAATTTTTTTGTACGATGCTTGCATGTTCAAAGATTTTCTTTTTAGCATTAAAACCATTGTGACCAAAGCCAGCATGGAAGTGAAAATGTAAATAGCCAAGGCAATATTTTGAAATATGGTTTTTATATATTTTAAATCAAAATCTATTCTAATTTGTGATATAAAATTATTCAAAAGATTTGCATCAAAAATTAAGATTGATAAAATTGCAATAATTGATACGGTAAAAAAAGCAATAAACGGAATGATCCAATTTCGATAATCTCTTGAAACGTGAAAAATAATCGATACAAAAACTAAAATTATAAATAAAATGGCCCAAAAATGAAACAAACTTGCTGTAAATATCCAAATAGAAGCATCAAATATTTTTTCTTTAGGAGATTTTAGCGATTGCAACGAAATTAATCG
>NZ_JANLVD010000205.1:0-2840 GCF_031363805.1 Flavobacterium sp.
TTTTGCAGTGATATCTTCAAATTTATTATTTCCTTTATTGAGATATAATTTATTCTTGCCTTGATTGGAAGTGAAATAAATATCTACTAGTCCGTCATTATTGATATCGCCCAAAGAAACTCCGCCACCATTGTAATAGTATAGATAATCTAAAATGGATATATTTTTGGTAGGTAAAAGCTGGTTGTTGAATGTGATATTACTTTGATTGGAAGCCAATTTTTCAAACAATAAATCTTCTTTTTTAGCACAAGCTAAAAGTAATAATGAAAAAAGTCCTATTTTAAAAAAATTAATCATTCAGTTTAAATATTTTGGGTTTATTGTCATTGATTACTGCAATAATGGTCAGACTATTGTTTTTGTTCTTTATGGTTTTTAAATGTTTTACTTCACCTTTAATCAAGAATCCTGATTCATTGTACGGCATCCAATAATATTTACCTTTTTTATTTCCAATGAGAACACTACCATAATTTGCATCCAATCTTGAAAATTGCGGTTTGAATTCGTATTGGTTGCCACCAAGAATTATATCTAAAATACCGTCTTTGTTAATATCTGCTGTGCAAATAGTATTTACAGAAGAAAACTGCACAGCCGATGGAAGAACTTGAATTTCAAATTGACCATTTCCTTTATTGATAGCGATGACACTTTCTTGAATGTTGGCTGTTTTTTTAATCGAATTTTCAACGACTTCTGGTTTGAATATTTCTTGAAATGATTTTTGAGCATAAGCGGCAAAACTCAAATTCTTCTTTTTAATGGATGGAATTTGGCTTGCTAATTCTTTTTTTAGCGATAAAGGCATGTCTTTTCCATTTATTGTTTGCGTGGTTATTTGTTCTATCGTTCCATTTTCATCAAAATCATTGACAAACAATTTCATAGGTTTTGATTTTGAACATTTATAAGTCGTATTGGTTCCTTTGTTTCCTAAAATCAAATCTTTTTTTCCATCATTGTTTAAATCAACACAGGCTACAGTATTCCAAAATCCTGAATAGTCACTTAGATTGCTTTTAAATTCAGCCAGTCTTCGACCTGTATTTTTGAATATTTTTGTCGATGACCAATCGCCTACTACAATTAAATCTTTTTTATTATCATTGTCAATATCTTCCCAAACGGCATCAGTAATCATACCCATCTGATTTAATTTGAAAGCAACCTTGTCGATGATATTGCTGAATTCTCCTTTACCATTGTTTTCTAATAATAAGTGTTTTGGGTCTATACCATAAACACCAGAAACGCTTCTGCTTCCAATAAAAACATCAATATCACCATCATTATCAAAATCATAGGGCGCAATGACAGCAACATTATTATTTGTGGTTGGAATAGTGTTTTTGCTTTTGGTAAATATGCCTTTTCCATTATTGATATACAATCGGTTTTTGTAATTGGCTTGATCCGATTTTTCGTTGCCTCCAGAACCTACTAGTAAGTCTTGGTCACCATCATGATCAACATCAAAAAAGGCAGCTGCAGTATTTTCATAATTGGCATCAGTTTCAAAATCTGATTGTGTTGTTAAGCTATAATTTTCATTTCCTCTGTTTAGGTATAATTTGCTTGAATTGCCCTTTGCTCCGCCTATAAATACATCTTCATTTCCATCATTGTTTACATCGGCTACAGCCAATGAAGGACCTTCTTGCGAAAGCATTTTTGAAATTAACCCTTCATAATCAAAATCGATATAATCATTTTCTTTGTGAGATTGAAAAGTGTTTGGTTTTTCAGAGAATAATGGTTTGATAGTTTTAGTCTTGAGATTGTAATTGGATTTTGCATCCGCTATATTTAAAGTAATGGTAGTATTGTTTGTCACTTTTTTGATGGTTTGACATTTGCTATTTGTCCAAATGACTTGTAAAGAATCAATTTTTTTAGTTCCAATGCCAAACGTCATCATGTAATCCATAGACGATTGAAAACCTCTGGACGGAATGAGTTCTTGTTTGATAATTTCCTTTCCAGAAAATAGTTTGACCACACTACCAACGCCAAATTTATTTTGTTTGTCACCTTTTAGTTTTACTTTAATAAAATGATGGTCTTTTTTCTTTTCTGAATTGTTTTGATAAACAAAAGCAGGCATATTTACATTGTTCACAATCAAATCTAAATCACCATCGTTGTCTAAATCACCATATGCAGCCCCATTAGAAAAGCTCGGAGTGTCCAATCCCCAGTTTTTAGCTTCATTGGTAAAAGTAAGATTGGTGTTGTTTTTAAAAGCATAATTGGGTATCGCAACACTAGGCATTTTACTGATAATAGTTTCTATTTCCTCCTTTTTGCCAGTAATGACCATTTTTTGCATCAGTTCATTGGCGAAAAAATCCATAAAATCTTGGTTGGTTAAATCGTGGTATATGCCATTGCAAACATATATATCTTTATAGCCGTCATTGTCCATATCGAATAATAAAGCGCCCCAACTCCAATCCGTTTTGGCGACTCCAGCATAATTTGCTATTTCAAGAAACTGGTTATTTCCATTATTGAGTTGTAAGGTATTTTGCATGTATTGATTGTAAAAATCCAAGTTTAATTTTCTGGTGAATAAATCATAATTGTCGAAACTGGTAGTGGTTTTGAGTCGGTCGTCAGGTTCGGGTAACATATCTGTAACAAAAACATCCGCTTGTCCATCGTTGTTCATGTCGGCCATATCTGCACCCATAGAAGATTGGCTGATGTGCGAAGCCCAATTTTGAATTTGCTCAGAAAAAGTGCCGTTTTTATTGTTGATGTATAAATAATCCCGTTCGTAAAAATCGTTTGAAATGTAAATATCAGGATATAAATCGCCATTAACATCGCCC
>NZ_JANLVD010000209.1:0-37891 GCF_031363805.1 Flavobacterium sp.
AAATTTAACAATTGGATTTTTAGGCTCTTCATTTTCATGATAACCATTGGCATAGTTTCCATATCCGTAGCCATAACCATAGCCGTAACCATATTTGGCTTTGTTTTCAAAACCATTTAAAATGATACTAATATTTTTTAATTCACCTCGTTTGTGTTTGTTATTCACCAAGGTAAGCATGTCCTTTTTTGTTATGCTTTGCCTTACTACGTATAATGTGGCATCGCAAAAAGGTGTTAATTCCAAAGCATCAGAAACCAGTCCAACTGGTGGTGTATCCAAAATAATATAATCGTATTTGAGTTTTAATTCGTCAAGCATTTCTTTCATACTATCGCCCATAATCAACTCTGCAGGATTTGGAGGAATAGGGCCAGATGGAATAAAATCCAAGTATGGAATTGATGTTGATTGGGTAATTTCTTCTAGGCTTTTTTGACCAATCAAATAATTTACCGCTCCAATATTATTTTCAATTTGAAAATCTTGGAAAATTTTTGGTTTTCTTAAATCCAAACCAACGATAACTGTTTTCTTTTCGCTTAAAGCAAATACTGTAGCAATATTTATTGCACTAAAAGTTTTCCCTTCTCCACTTATTGATGAAGTGAGCATGAGCACTTTTGAACCAGATTGTTGTTTTTTATATAAGAATTGCAAGGATGATCTTATGGATCTAAAACTTTCTGCCAGAGCAGATTTTGGTTTTTCAAATACAGCTAAATTACTTTTTCCAAGTTTTTTCCCTACTACTCCCAATATTGGAATAGTTGTAAGTCTTGAAATATCATCAGTATTTTTTATGGTATTGTCTAAAATTGTTATGATAAAAATAAAAATTAATGGCAATAGTAAACCCATGAATAAAGCTAAAATATAATTTACACTTGTTTTGGGTCCCAACAATCCACCGCCAGTATCTTTGGCTGGATCTATAAACTGAATATCAGACAAATTTGCCGCTCTAACAATGTCGGCTTCGCTTCGTTTTTCTAGAAAGGAATTGTAAACGTTTTTATTCAAATCGTATTTCCTATTTATTTTGACCAACTCTTGCTGTTGGGCAGGAAGTTTCTTGATATTGTTTTCTACCAAACCAATTTTTCTATTTACAGCAGATAAATCATATTGAATAGCAGATTTTGCAGCGGAAATATTTTCCAACAAAACCCTTTTTAGTGCATCCATTTGGACATCAAAATCTTTGAATTGCTTGTCATTTTTAACCGCATAACTCATGGCAGATCGCTCTGCAGATAATGTAGTAAGCTTTGAAACATTTTCAATAATATTAGGATCATCGATACCAGCAACTGAAGGTGCTGGCAGTTTTGAATAGTCAGTACTGTTTATTAAATAAGATTTTAAATTATTATAATAAGCTAATTTCCTATTTATTACATCTTTTTGAACATCAAGATCGGATATTTTATCAGTATATTTTTCGCCACCAAGTTCAACTTCATAAATATTTTTATCCAAACTAAATACTTTGAGTTCGTTTTCCGTATCTTTCAATTGACCTTCCATAGCGACTAATGTGCTGTCAATAAAGGCAATTGTATTTTTTGCGAATTGATTTTTGGCTTCTAACTGTCTGCTTATGAGCTTGTTTACAGTTCCGTTTAAATAATCAACCATTCGGGCTTTGTTTGTTCCTTGCAAATTCAATTGCAAAACTCCACCACCTTTACCATCAGAAGATATATCGATATTTTTATAGTTTTCAACTATACCATTAAAATTGGCAAATCTTACTATATGAGTAGATCCATCATAAAAACCTGGGTTATTTGTAAGTTCTAATTTCCAATTCAAAAATGGCAGAGAAACAGTTTCGCCAATTTTATATCTTTTTTTAAATTCACCAATGACAACATTTGTACTACTTAAAACTTCAGTATTATAATTTAACAATGATACTTTAGAACTTTCAAAATTTATAGAAATTTCATATTCGGTAGGACTTAAAAATTTTATATTTATTAACTGATCCGTAATTTGAGGAAAATTTTTATTAATATTTATATAAAACGGAACTTCGCCATAAGCATCTTCAAGGTTGTATTTGCCTTGTCGTAAATATTCAATAAAATAGTTTAATTCTTTAACCACCATTTCATTGTGAGATCTTGACTTGATAGTTGTAGTCAAATTTTGAACCTGATCTGAAGTGCCGCCCCAATTGAATACCAAACTTGTATTTGCAGTAAAAAAAGGATTGTTTTCCTCCTTGTATGCTACTGTTGTTGAAACACCATAAATTTTCTGTTTTCTAATGTTTACTTGGTAGGCAACTGTAAATGCGATAACCAAAGTGACTATAAACCAAGGCCAATATCCAAATACTTTTGTGAAAAAAGCTTTGAAATCAAAATTATTTTGGGTTTCAAAAAAAGAAAAATCTTTAGTGTCAAGCATTCTTAATTGTTAGTTTTTAAACAATAAATAAGTAGTAACTATTAATGATACTGCTGTTAAAATTGTTGTGAATGACTGCAAACCATTGGTGCCAGTTCCCCAAGATTTCTGTTTCAAAGGTTTTACATAAATAAAATCGTTTGGCTGAACATAATAATATGGCGATTTTAAAGCCTCAATTGTAGTTAGATCGATAGCGTGTATTTCTGTTCCACTAGGATTTTGTCGAACAACCATTACTTCTTTTCTATTTCCTGTAATAGTAATATCGCCACTATTCGCGATGGCTTCTAAAATGGTTACTTTTTCTTGCAATAATATTTTCGAACCAGGACTGTTTATTTCTCCATTTACGGTATATCTTAAACCTGCCAATTTTACTGTAACAAAAATATTTGCAGAAGTGTTAAAATATTGTTCAAGCAACTGTTTCTCCACTTTAATTCTAATTTCTTCAAGTGTTTGCCCAATTACATTGACTTCCCCTAAAACTGGAATTCTAATATCGCCATGATCATTGACAGAAAATCCGTCAAAATAAAGCCCTTCAGCAGAACTAGTATTGCTTTGCATTCCTGAAACTGACGGATTAAATATTTCAACAATTTTTTGGTCTAAAGCTTTTATTTTTATACTCAAAACATCATTCACTTGAACTCGATATGGTTTGAGAACTACGGGAGTTATGGTAGATTCTTGATTGTCGTTTTTGCTCGGTTGTAAATATTGTAAATCTTTTAGTGGCACACATGAAGTCACAAAAAAAATACAAACCAATGCCAAAAAACTATATATTTTACTCATACGTGGATACTATTGTTTTTTTAAAGGAATATTGAATTCGCATATCTCAATTTTAGTTCAATCCTAATTTTAAAGTATGTCATTTCATACTTAAACACAATTTCGTTAAACAAATATAGTTTATCATTTGTAAAAATAAAATCATATTTATGTTTAAATTGAATTAATTATTTTTAAAAGAATTTTCAAAAGGAATTCTATTCACAATACTCCTACCCAATGTTACTTCGTCAGCATATTCCAACTCATCGCCTACAGAAATTCCTCTGGCAATTGATGATGTAATTATGTTGCAATCTTTAATATGTTTATAAATGTAAAAATTAGTCGTATCGCCTTCCATTGTGGAGCTTAACGCCAAAATTATTTCGGAAATATTTCCTGATTTCACTTTTTCTACCAATGAATTAATATTTAGTTGACTAGGTCCAATGCCGTCAATAGGAGATATTCTGCCTCCTAAAACATGATAAATACCTCTAAACTGTCCAGTATTTTCGATAGCCATAACATCCCGAATATCTTCAACCACACAAACCATTTGATGGTTTCTTTTGGGATTTGCACATATTTCACAAATATCAACATCGGAAACATTGTGGCAAGACTTACAAAATTTTATTTCAGACCGCATATTTAATAAAGATTGCGATAAAAATTCGGTCTGTTCTCTGGGTTGTTTTAATAAATGTAGAACCAATCGCAACGCAGTTCTTTTACCAATTCCTGGCAACTGAGACATTTCGTTGACTGCTTTTTCTAATAATTTTGAAGAAAATTCCATTTGGCAAAAGTAGTGTTTTTTGTTTATTTGTTAATTCGTTTATTTGTCTAACAAACAATTGTAAATAATTCATTTTTCAAATAAACAAATAACAAATCCACAAATAAACATTTTTTTGTATTTTGCACAGAATTAAAATCAAATCCATGACTCCATTTGCTATCTTATCATTAATCATTATTTATTTTGGATTGCTTTTTATAATTTCTCATGTTGTGAGCAAAAAGGATAGTGGTAATGAAGCTTTCTTTAAAGCCAATAAAAATTCTAAATGGTATTTGGTAGCTTTCGGAATGATTGGTACCGCACTTTCGGGTGTTACTTTTATATCGGTTCCGGGGGAAGTTGGAAATCCAGATCTCCAATTCAAATATTTTCAGTTTGTATTGGGCAACGCCATCGGATTTATTATTATTGCAAAAGTATTGCTACCGCTATATTATAGAATGAATTTGACCTCTATTTACAGCTATATCGAACAACGTTTGGGTGTGGTTAGTTACAAAACTGCTGCCACCATTTTTTTAATAAGTAGAACTATTGGTTCGGCTTTTCGACTGTATTTGGTGGCTATAGTTTTACAACGATATGTTTTTGATTATTATGGAGTTCCATTTACATTTACAGTATTAATGTCGTTGGTTTTAATATTTACATACACTTACAGAGGCGGTTTAAAAACAATAATTATTACCGATGCTTTGCAGACATTCTTTCTTGTTTCATCTGTTTTTTTGACTATATTTTTTATTTGCAAAAGCTTAGATTTAAATATTTTCACCGCTTTTGAAGAAGTCAAAAACAGCAATTATTCTAAAATAATTTTCTTTGACGATTATAACAAAGGCAATTATTTCTGGAAACAAATTTTAGGCGGCATATTTGTTACCATTGCAATGGTAGGACTGGATCAAGATTTAATGCAGAAAAATTTAAGTTGCAAAAACATTGGCGAAGCCCAAAAAAACATGTTTACTTTCACAGGTATTTTTGTAATAATTAATATTTTCTTTTTAAGTGTAGGTGCTTTGTTGTATATGTTTGCTGAAAAAAATGGAATTCAGGTTCCAATTGTAGATGGTGTTCCAAGAACCGATTTTTTATTCCCTGAAATTGCTTTGAAATCGTTAGGATTAATTCCTGCTGTTGTTTTTTTACTAGGATTAACTGCTGCCACATTTGCAACTACAGATTCGGCTTTAACGGCTTTGACAACTTCTTTTTGTGTGGATTTTTTAGGCATGGATAAAACCGAAAATTTAAATAAACCCAATATTGTAAGAACTAGACATTTTGTTCACATAGGATTTTCGTTTTTAATGTTTTTGGTTATTGTGATTTTTAATTCCGTAAACGATGCTTCGGTAGTCAAAATGATTTTCAAAATTGCATCTTATACTTACGGACCATTGTTGGGATTGTATGCTTTTGGATTATTTTTAAAATCTAAAACTGTGCACGATAAATTGGTTCCATTTGTGTGTGTAATTTCGCCTGCAATTTGCTATTTTATAAGTACCAATTCTGCAAAATTGTTTGGCAATTATGTGATTGACAATGAATTAATTATTGTGAATGGCCTGATTACTTTTATGGGATTGTTGTTAATAAGCAAACCTGCAACAAAAGAAACGCGGTTTTAGCCCTGATGGAAGTGGAAATCCTGTCATTGCGAGGAACGGGCGCCATCAAATCGTAAGATTGCTTCGTTCCTCGCAATGACAGATTGCAACGGATAGCAGGAAATAGCTTCAAAAAAAACAAAGGTACTACTTTGAGAAAAAAATCGGTTGAAAATTTGGAATTTGATTGTATTTTGTTATAAAAATGTTATTTAATGGTTGAACTGATTTTATAGCTGTAAATTGTAAACTAATTCGATTTACGAGATCGTAAATCTAAAATAATTGTAAAATGAAGTATAAAATTGAAATAGAAAACATCGAAATTGTTGATGAAATTGAGAAGTATTGGACGAATGATGATTATGTAAAATTGCTAGGAAAATTTGATTATCCGGATGGTTCTGAAGCCGACAAAGACAGTTTGAAAGACTTGTTGTTTATGGCAATTTCAGATTTTGAACCTCGTGAAGCTGCAGCTATTGTGTTGGAATATAAGTTGTCTGAGCAATTAAGTGATGGGCAAATTCAGCAAATTTCGAGTGATATGTTAATTGACAAAGTGTGTGAGGAATATAGAGAAATTGGCTTGCATTCAACTTTATTTCACATCAATCAATTGTTGTTTAAGGCGTATAATGGAAAATTTCCGAATGCAAAAGCGACAATAATTAATTGTAAAATTTCGCCTTTGGAAAGTGAAACAAATGATCTTTTGTCGAAAGAAAATGTGTTAAAATTGTTCGCTAACGGATTGTCTGATAGCAATATAATTAACAGATTGTTTGACCAAGCGATGCATTTTAACGCAACTTTTCCAGAAGCTGAAGACATTTTGTGGGATTTAGAAAGTACTGATAATTTGAATTTCAAAATTACAACTTCAGAATATTGGTTGGGAAAAGAAGATGTTTTGAGTTCAGAATTTGAAGGTGTTTTGGAAGAAGTGAAAGAAGAAGTTTAGGAATTAAAAAGTTTTTAACCATTAAGATATTAAGAAAAATTAAGACTTAAATATCTTAATGGTTTAAATTTCTATTTCTTTAAATCTTGAGATGATTTATTAACAGTTTCTTTGAGACTTTCTTTATAGGAAATTATTTTTTCTAAAACCATTTTATTAGAAGAACCGATGATCTGAGCAGCTAAAATTCCTGCATTTTTTGCACCATTTAACGCAACAGTTGCAACAGGAACGCCACCTGGCATTTGTAAAATTGACAAAACAGAATCCCAACCATCGATGGAATTACTAGATTTTACAGGAACGCCAATGACTGGCAAAGGCGACATCGAAGCGACCATTCCTGGCAAATGCGCCGCGCCACCAGCACCAGCAATAATAACTGAAATGCCATGAGTGTGCGCATTTTTACTAAAATCGAATAATTTTTCTGGTGTTCTGTGTGCTGAGACGATATCGACTTCGGTTTCAATATCGAATTCTTTTAGGATATCGATGGCTTCTTGCATTATTGGCATATCGGAAATGGATCCCATTATTATGGCTACTTTCATATTTATTTAAAGATTTAAAGATTTAAAGATTTAAAGATTAATTTGAATCACATACCCAAATTTTTTAATCATAAAATTTTTAAATCTTTTAATTAACTAATAACTCTAATACTATTCTTAACTTCTTGAGCGATTTTTCTAGCCACAACCATATCTTCATTTACAATCGTTACATGACCCATTTTTCTAAATGGGCGCGTTTCCTTTTTACCGTAAATATGTGGAGTTACACCATTAATTGCCATTATTTTCTCTATATTTTCGTAAATTACATTGCCAGAAAAACCTTCGGCACCGACCAAATTTACCATTATTCCTGCAACTTTACTATCGCAATTTCCTAAAGGAAAATTTAGAATAGCGCGTAAATGATTTTCAAATTGAGACGTATAACTGGCTTCTATTGTGTGATGTCCAGAATTGTGTGGTCTTGGTGCGACTTCATTTACCAAAATCTCGTCTTTTTCAGTTTGAAACATTTCTACTGCCAATAACCCAACGTGATTGAATTTCTCTGAAACTTTTAAAGCAATTTCTATCGCTTTTTGAGCCACATTTTTATCGATTCTTGCTGGACAAATTACGTATTCTACTTGATTGGCTTCTGGATGAAATTCCATTTCAACAACGGGATACGTTTTTACTTCGCCCGAAAGATTTCGAACTACAATTACTGAAAGTTCGTTTTTAAAAGCAATCATTTCTTCGGCAATACATTCTACGTTTGGAAGATTTTCTAAATCAGAAATCGTTCTAACTACTTTTACGCCATTTCCATCATAACCAAATTCCGTGCATTTCCATACAAAAGGCATTTTGATTGTTGATTGTTGCTTGTCAATTGCTGATTTTAGATTTTGTAAACTGGAAAATTTTTCGAATTTAGATGTTGGAATATTATTTTGAATATAAAATTCTTTCTGAATTCCTTTATTTTGAATAAGCCGCAATGTTTTTGGCGATGGGTAAACTTTCAATCCTTCGTTTTCCAATTTTTCTAAAGCTTCAAGATTAACCAATTCAATTTCAAAAGTTAAAACATCAACTAGTTTTCCAAAATTATAAACGGTTTCAAAATCCATCAAACTTCCTTGAACAAATTTATTACACCCAATTTTGCAAGGCGCTTCATCACTAGGATCAAGGACGTAAGTCTGAATGTCAAATTTTCGGGTTTCTGCAAGAAGCATTTTGCCCAATTGTCCGCCACCGAGAATTCCTAGTTTAAAATCTGATGAAAAGTAATTCATTATAATTTTTTTTAGGCAAAGATAAGATTTATCAATTTAATTTTTTTAATATTCTTCTTGCCACAGATTTATATCCTGCAGATTCCGATCCTGTATAATATTCGAGTAGTTGTTTTAATTCAGGATAAATCCAATCTTGATTTTTTCCTAACTCGAATAAAGTGTATATGGCATGTGCTTTTGGAGCAACTCGAAGATCAGAAATTAACCAATCAAAACAAGCAGTTGTTATGTTTTCTAGATTTTTTTCAGATAAATTCTTTTTAACTACACTATCTAAAACTAGAAAATGTATAAATCTTGAAACAGATCGAATAGCACTATCATTTTTTAATTCGCTTAAATTTTCGCATATAAAATCTAAATATTTAAACGATAAATCCATTTGTATTTCAAAAACTTTCTCCAAAATACAACAAGCTCTTATATGTGATTTGTTTTCAATGCTGAAAGAAAATGAAATTAATTCTGGCAATAAACTAGTATTTTGTAAAATATGCGTAGCATTTTCGACGCGATTTTGAGTATGTGCTGAACTTTTTGCTATTCTTTCAAGTAATTCTAAATTCATTCTTCAAAAATAAATAAAATATAGCAACTCAATACTAATTTCTTATCTTTGTCAATTATTTTTAAAAATAATTATGGATATTCAGCTACACGACAAAGTATTTACGCCATTTATTTCTGCACAAGAAATTGATTTTGCTATTTCAGAAATGGCAAAACAAGTTGAAGACGATTTTGCCGAAGAAACCCCGATTTTTATTGGCGTTCTAAATGGAGCTTTTATGGTTGTTTCAGATTTTATGAAACATTACAAATTGCCTTGCGAAGTAAGTTTTATTAAAATGGCTTCCTACGAAGGCACAACTTCTACAAATGAAGTGAAGCAACTTATAGGCATCAATCAAAATCTAGAAGGTCGTTCAGTAATAATTATTGAAGATATTGTAGATACTGGAAATACTATTGAGGAATTGAAAGAATTATTCAAAAAGCAAAATGTAAAACACTTCAAAATTGCTACACTTTTTTTAAAACCAGATGCTTATAAAAAGAATATTAAATTGGACTACGTTGGCATCAGAATTCCAGATAAATTTATTGTTGGTTTTGGGTTGGATTATGATGGTTTAGGCAGAAATCTTTCGGAAGTATATCAGTTAAAGGATTAAATAATTGAAAAATTAAAAGATTAAAAATTAGATTAAAAATTTAAATTTAAGGGTTCAAAAAAATCTTTAAATCTTTAAATTTTTAAATCTTTAAATTAAATAAAATGATTAACATAGTTCTTTTCGGAAAACCTGGAGCAGGAAAAGGTACACAAGCAGAATTTTTGAAAACAAAATACAATCTAGTACATCTTTCTACAGGAGATATTTTTAGATTCAATATAAAAAATCAAACCCAATTGGGTAAACTTGCCAAAAGCTATATGGACAAAGGCGATTTGGTTCCTGACGAAGTAACTACCAAAATGCTAATAGATTCTGTTGAAAGCAATTTGGATAAAAATGGATTTTTATTCGATGGATATCCAAGAACATTATCTCAAGCAGAGGCTTTAAAAGTTTTTTTATCCACAAAATCAAGTATTGTCACTGCGACAATTGCACTAGAAGCTGATGATGAAATTCTAGTACAACGTTTGCTTGAAAGAGGAAAAACCTCAGGAAGACCAGACGATCAAGACGAAGAAAAAATTAGAAACCGTTACCAAGAATACAACGAAAAAACCGCTCCTTTAATAGAGTATTATAAAAACCAAGGAAATTTTCATGCTGTAAATGGCATTGGAACAATTCAAGAAATCACAGACCGATTGACTAAAGTCATTGATAATTTGTAAATTAGCAAAAAAATAATCATTAAACGGTTTCGTAAATACCGGATAAACAAATTTGCGAATAACCAAATTAAAATAATGTGGAAATACTTATAATTTTCTTTTTAATTCTTTTAAACGGAGTTTTTTCAATGTCAGAAATTGCATTGATTTCCGCTCGAAAAAACCGACTAGAATCAGCCGCCAAAAAAGGAAATACAAGCGCCAAAACAGCTTTAGATTTAGCCAATTCTCCAAACAAATTCTTATCAACCGTTCAAATCGGAATCACCTTAATAGGTATTTTGACTGGTTTGTATTCTGGCGATAAAGTTACTGACGATGTTAGAATATTTCTAGATGGATTTTCTGTTTTGCATCCCTATTCGCATAATTTATCAGTTGGAATTGTTGTGGTCATTTTGACATTTTTCTCATTAGTTTTAGGGGAATTACTACCCAAAAGAATTGGATTAAATCATCCAGAAGCAATCGCCAAAGCAGTGGCTGTTCCTATGAAAATAGTTTCCATAATTACGGCTCCATTTATTTGGTTGTTAACCACAACAACAGATTTTATTTTAAAAGTGCTAAAAATAAAACCTACAGCAGACGGAAAAGTTACCGAGGAAGAAATAAAAGCAATTATAAAAGAAGGAACAGAAGGTGGAGAAGTCCAAGAAATTGAACAAGATATTGTAGAACGTGTTTTTCATATTGGTGACAGGAAAGTCAATTCTTTAATGACACACAGAAATTCGTTGGTATATTTATCAATCGAAGACGACGATTTAAATGCATTAAAAGACAAGATGTTGGCCGAATTGCACTCTGTTTACCCAGTTTGTGAAGACAATCTAGACGAAGTAGTAGGAGTAGTTTTTCTAAAAGACTTATTTGCAAGTTTCGAAAAAGGAAATTTCAATCTCCGAGATATTACCAAAGAACCAGCATATCTCATAGAGCATACCTCGGCATACAAAGCGCTAGAAACTTTCAAAAAAACCAAAGTTCATTATGCACTGGTTACAGATGAGCACGGAATGATACAAGGAATTATCACTCTCAACGATATTCTAGAGGCGCTTGTAGGAGATGCATCAGATTTTTATGAAGAAGAATTTCAGCTTATTGCTAGAGAAGACGGTACATGGCTGGTGGATGGGCATTATTCATTGCATGATTTTTTGACCTATTTCGATATGGACGATCTCATTAACGATTACGATGTAACCACCGTGAGCGGACTCATAATGACAGAATTATCATACATTCCAAAAGTTGGCGAAAAACTCACATGGAACAAAATGCAACTTGAAGTAATTGATATGGATGGTGTAAAAATTGACAAAGTACTAGTCAGTTCATTAAAAGAAAGTAAAAATTAGGAACATAAGGCTCGGGCTTTATCCGCAAACCATATTCCCGCTTTCGTCTTTATTTTTGCTCATTCTTCGCAAAAGATATCGACTCAATCGGGGTTAATAGACCAATTTAAGGCATACTTTAAAAATAGTTTTTTAGTCAATATTTAATCAAAATCTAATGTCTAAAATCTGAAATCTAAAATACAATGACAGAAGGAAATTTTGTAGACTACACTAAAATATACGTATCTTCTGGAAAAGGAGGCAAAGGTTCTACGCACTTACACAGAGAAAAATTTATAGAAAAAGGAGGTCCAGATGGTGGAGATGGTGGTCGTGGCGGCCATGTTTTTTTGGTCGGAAATAAAGGTTTATGGACATTGTTTCATTTAAAATTTGCAAGACACGTAAAAGCTGGACATGGAGGCGATGGTGGAAGCTCCAGAAGTACTGGACACGACGGTGAAGATAAATATATAGAAGTGCCACTAGGAACAGTAGTTCGAGATAAAGAAACCAATGAAATTCTTTTTGAAATAACTGAAGATGGCGAAAAAAGAATAATTGCCGAAGGCGGAAAAGGTGGCTTAGGAAATTGGAATTTTAGATCTTCAACCAATCAAACTCCAAGATATTCGCAGCCTGGAATGCCATCCATTGAAGCCGATATTGTTTTAGAATTAAAAGTATTGGCAGATGTTGGTTTGGTGGGTTTCCCAAATGCAGGAAAATCTACATTATTATCTGTATTAACATCGGCGAAGCCAAAAATCGCAGATTATCCTTTTACAACATTAAAACCCAATTTAGGAATTGTAGCCTACAGAGATTTTCAATCTTTCGTTATAGCGGATATTCCTGGAATTATAGAAGGAGCTGCGGAAGGTAAAGGATTGGGTCATTATTTTTTACGACATATTGAACGAAATTCAACACTTTTATTTTTGGTACCAGCAGATGCGGACAATATTAAAAAGGAATACGATATTTTGCTAGACGAACTTCGCAGATACAATCCTGAAATGCTCGATAAAGATAGACTGATAGTCGTTTCAAAATCGGATATGCTGGATGATGAACTTCAATTGGAAATGAAAAATCAACTAGATAAAGATTTTGAAGGAATACCGTATTTATTTATTTCGTCTGTAGCACAAAAAGGGCTTACCGAATTAAAAGATAAATTATGGGCTATGTTAAATACCGAAAATTAAATTCTTTATATTTTTTATCAAAGGTTTTAAAAAGGAAATCTTTTTATTTACATCTTTGAAATCCAAAGTTGATACATTTTTTTCTTATAAGTAAAAAACGTATCAATTTTTGGATTTTTTTTATTTTAAAAAATGCAAATTTTAAGCAAATCACCAAAAAAACTCCTTCATTTTGATAATTAATTGACAAATTCGAAATAGCTTTTTTTATATTTTATAGGCATTTCGGATGAATTTAATTGAGTGATAGAACTTTAACAAAATACGCGGTTTAACCTCATCAATTTTTCTATCAACATGCTTTAACTTTATAATTCAATAATAAAAGGAATTTGTCCCAAATAAATTTTGATATTTTGAATATTATAAACCAAACATACCTACTACTATGAAAAAATTTATTTTATGCATTATTTTAAGTAATACTTTATTGCTCAATGCTCAAACTGTAAAAGGAATTAATGGAGAAAAAAATTGGTTGAAATCATGGACCAATTTTAAGCCCAAACTTACCGACTATAATGAGCCTAATGAAATGCTTACTGGTGTTATAGATAAAAATACTACGTTGTACAAAAAAAATATTTATTTAATTGTTGGCAAAGTATATATTGCAAACAACGCTGTTTTAACTATTGAGCCAGGCACATTGATAAGAGGCGATTTTGACACACGAGGAATGCTAGTAATAACCAAAGGATCAAAAATTATTGCAAACGGTGAAGAATCTAATCCAATTGTATTTACCTCGAATAAATCTGCCTCTGAAAGAAAACCAGGAGATTGGGGAGGCGTTGTTGTCATGGGTGAAGCCAATATTAACAAATTTGGGAATATTGGATATTTGAATTTCAATCTAGATTCTAAGTTCAATATTTATGGTGGCGAAAATGTAAATAGCAGTTCAGGATCATTAAAATATGTAAGAATCGAATTTGCAGGAGGAAAAAATAGAGGCGTTTATGATGCTTGTTCATTAATCTTAGCTGGAATTGGAAGTGGTACAAAGGTTGATTTTGTTCAAGTAAGTTATTCTAAAGTGGATTCTTTTGAATTTTTGGGAGGGCAAATAAATATGAGTAATATGGTATCTTTCCGTGCCAACAAAGATGATTTTGATTTTACAGAAGGCATCCAAGCAAAAATAAACAATAGTATTGCCATCAGAAATTCATACTATTCAGATTCTGGAAAATCTAGGGCTTTCGAAATAGATTCTTATGATTTGGTTTCAAACGCGGATTTGACAAAAAAATTAACCAAAGTGGTCGCCAAAAACATAACGATGATAAATGAAGATGTTGAAAATACAGATGGATTGCTAAGAGAAGCAATTTTTATTAAAGAAAATGCTTATCTAGAAATGTCAAATTCTGTAGTTTCAGGTTTTAATCAATGTGTTTTGCTTGATGCCAATTTAAAAATAAATTTTGACAACCTTGAAAAGATAAAATTTCAAAACATATTGTTAAATAATTGCAAAAGCTATATCAATAGTGAAATAACTGAAAACAATAAACAACTTGAAAGCTGGTACAATAACGAAAAATTTAATATTGAATGTTCAAAAGTTGCCAATATTTTATTATTCATGGAATTAGATTTTAAAAATTTACCAGACCTACAACTTAAAAACAACAATTTATTAACCAGCAGATTAGCAAACAACTAAAACTAAATTCCCAAATCTTTTTTTAGCTTACCTGCAAGAAATTTATTTTTTGCAGGTTTTTTTTAACTCAATTCTTAAAATTTGTAATTTAAGATAGTCCACTAAAAAAGTTATATCTTTGCAGGCTGATTTAATGACATTTAGTTAAACTGTAACCATGAGAAAAATTATTATTTTAATTTTTACATTACTTATATTTCAAATATCAGTTGGTCAATGCATTCAGAATATAGAGTTTAACGATGCAATTCCGAAAAGAGATGTGAGAGGAGTGTTTTTAACATCGGTATACAACTTGGATTGGCCAACTAGTAGAACCGCAAGTCCATCTGTACAACAAGCTGAGTTGATAGTCATTTTAGACAATCTTAAAAACAATGGTTATAACACTGTTTTTATACAAGTAAGACCAGAATGCGATGCTTTATATAATTCAACGCTAGAACCTTGGTCGTATAGATTAACAGGAAAGCAAGGCTTGGCGCCAAATCCGTTATGGGATCCACTCTCTTTTGCAACAACTCAGGCTCACAATCGTGGTTTGGATTTGCACGCATGGATAAATCCATATAGAGTGAGGGCTAGTATTGCAGAATATACAGCTGCAACAAATAGTATTTTAGATACACAGCCAACTTGGATATTAACGGCATCTAATAATACAAATTTAAAAATTTTAAATCCGGGTCTTCCAGCAGTTCAAGATTATATTACTTCAATTGTTCAAGATATTTCTAATAGATATGATATTGATGGAATTCATTTCGATGATTATTTTTATCCGAATGGCGGAATGACAACCAACCAAGACAATCAAACCTTTGTAGATAACAACCCAACCAATATTGCCACAATTGAAGATTGGAGAAGAAATAATGTGAATATTATGATTGGAAAAGTGTATGATGCTATTCAAATAATCAATAATAACCAAAATAAAAACATCATATTTGGTGTGAGTCCTTTTGGAATTTGGAAATCTGAAACCCCAACAGGAATAGTTGGAAACTCTTCCTTTTCGGCATTATTCTGCGATCCTATAGCTTGGTTAAATGCTGGTAAAGTTGATTATTTGGCTCCACAATTATACTGGAAAATAACTGGTGGTCAAGACTATATTGCATTATCTAAATGGTGGAACGATCAAGTTAAAGCTTCCAACAAACAACTTTATGTAGGTCAAGGATACTATAAAATGACAGATACAAACAATTGGGCTGGAACAGAAATTCAAAATCAAATTATTCAAAATAGAGCTGCCAACATGGACGCTACTTTTGGACAAATTGCTTACAGATATTTACAGATTAAAAATAATGATAAAACTGTCAATACTATTTTAAATGGCGCACAATATCAATACAAATCATTTGCCCCGCCAATTGCTGGAAAAGACAATGTTTGTCCAAATATTCCAGTAAACATTCGATTTGAAGGATTGAATATTAAGTGGGATACTCCAACTATAGCTCCAGATGGTGATTCGCCAGCAAAATATGTAATATATGCTTTTGATTCCGCAAATCAAGCAATAACAAACCAAGAAGATGGATCTAAAATTATTGATATTGTAGCTGGTAATCAATTATCAATAACACAAAACCAAATTGATACTAAGCATTTTGTTGTAAGTTCTTTGGATAAAAATAATAATGAAAATGGAAATTTTGGTCAAACACTCGACTTGACTAATAAATATTTTGATGGTAATGTAAAACTAAGCATCTATCCTAATCCGTTTTTTGAGCAATTTACAATAGAAAACAATACTGAATACTATGGAAGGGTTTCTGTGAGCTTATATGATTTATCTGGAAAATTAGTTTGGTTTCAGACTAATGAAAATAATAGTGATAACCTAAAAATAACTATTAATCCAACCAACTTAAAAAAAGGATTTTATATTGGTAAAATTTCATTTGAAAACGGAGTAAGAGAAACTTTTAAATTGGTTAAAGAATAAAAAAAATGCTTCAAGTGATAATGAAGTATTTTTCTATATCTTCTTGATAATCAAGGATATTATTTCCATATTATTCAACCAAATAAACTCATTCCATCATAACAGGTGAGTTTTCAATTGGCTGTATAATAACTAATAAATATTTAATTATCAATATAATGAAGCACGGTTAATTTTTTGGGAAAGGAATGTACCCTTTGTATCCTATTGTTTTTGCAAACCAACCAACAACTTTTGCTATAAACTTTTGAGCAAATATGGGAGGACCTACTACAAAAAATTCTCCATAAGTTTCGTTCAAAATTGCCGAAAACTGTAGCAGATTTGGAAGTCCTTCTTTATTGGTCTTTCCTTGCTTATCTAAAGCATATAAAGTTTCCAGAAAAAATTCCGTTTTCAATGCTGGTTTTAGTTCAACAATAGCAACAGCATCTGCTTTACTTCCATTCCAAAATTTATGTGGCGTATTAGGACGTACAGTGTAACTTTGACCAGCTTTTAGAATTATTTCCTTTCCATTATGAATCAAATTCATTTCTCCACTAGTTATCGTAAAGGTTTCACTTTGAATCGGGTGATAATGCGATGGGGGTCCTCCGCCACCTGGTTTTACTAACAACTCTGCTTTTAGTAATTTTCCTTGAGAATCCTCAGAAGTAACTAAAAATTTAACTTCATCTCCAAAGGTATTGTTTTTGATAAATTGATTTGTTCTTGCCATAATTATTAATGCTGACTATTCAATTTTTTTTAGGTCAACGACCCAAAGGTAATATTTATTTTATAAATATTAGTACATTGACCTAATTTTAACTATCTTTGTTTTTATGAAATCAAGAAAAGACGATATTTTAGAAGTGGCTTTACGATTGTTTAATGAGAAAGGAATTGACTCAGTAACAACAAGAGATATAGCCAAAGAATTAAAGATAAGTTTAGGAAATCTTACCTATTATTTCCCATTTAAAAAGGATATTGTATTAGCATTAGCTCAACATTTGGCAATTGCAGTAGACGAAGCACTTGCAATTAATGCCAATAGGGCTACCGATAATATTTTATTAGATTATTTCAATCAAATTGAAGCTATTTTTATAACCCAATTTAAATATCAATTTATTGTTCACAAGCGATATGGAGAAATCATTACTTCCTTTCCAGAAGTGCAAAAATTTGTACAAGATTTTTTAAAAGTACGTTTTGATTCTTGGGAGCAATTAAGTGAGCAATTGGTTAAACAAAAATTTGCAAAATCCAATTTGGTAGAAGATTGTCAGTCGCATAGTTATATTCTAAATATTTTAGCTCTTTATTGGCATCAAGAATTTCTAATTTACTCTCCTAATTTAACGGATAAACAGAAAGTTCAAAAAGCATTGTCAATATTTTTTCAATCTTACAAACCATACTTGACACAAAAAGGGCTTGATACAATAAATCCGTTATTAATAAAATTGGATCATTACCAAAATGAAAATAGGCCAAATAATTAATTCGGACAAATAGATAATTAATACATATTTAGAAAAGGAACGCCTACAAAATAAAAAACTGTTGAACAAATACTCCAAAATAGAAAAAGCAAAAGTACTTCTAAAGTAAAACGCTTTAAAGCAAGTCTTTTCTTTATTATACTATTTTTCTGAAAAATATTAGTAGTTAAGAAAGTATATTTGGTTTATTTGATATTAATTTTGAAATTATATGTTTTTCTCTTTATTGTGTATCAATTCTATAATTTTTTGCTTTTAGCAATTAGATATCAACATATTTAAAATTATTTGCTGGATTACATGCACTAAATCAATTATACATTAAAGATTCACATTCAAAAGCACCACCATTTTAGTTGTTTTTATTCACAAATTAGATTATATTCTTTTTATTTTTAATTGTATTTCTTGGTTTTCAATTTTTAAGTATTTTAGTTTAAATTGAAGTGATTTTCTTCATATCAGCAATAGTTTGTGTCGGATTTTTTGCTTTAAAAACAAAATTTCCTGCTACCAATACATTTGCACCAGCATCAACTAGTTGTTTGGCATTTTTATCAGTCACACCACCATCAATTTCTATAATCGTAGAAGCATTTTTACGAATAATCAATGCTTTTAACCTTTCAATTTTTGTATAGGTATTTTCGATAAAACTTTGACCGCCAAAACCTGGATTTACACTCATTAAACAAACCATGTCAATATCGTTAATCACATCTTCCAATAAATCGACATTGGTGTGTGGGTTTAATGCAATTCCAGCTTTCATGCCTTCTGCTTTAATGGCTTGCAATGTTCGGTGCAAATGCGTACAAGCTTCATAATGTACCGTTAATATATTTGCGCCCAATATTGCGAAAGTTTTAATATATCTGTCTGGATCTACAATCATTAAATGTACATCGATATTTTTTTTGGCATGACGAGAAATGGCTTCTAGCACTGGCATTCCAAAAGATATGTTTGGAACAAAAACACCGTCCATGATATCTATATGAAACCAATCGGCTTCTGAATTGTTGATCATTTCAATATCGCGCTGTAAGTTGGCGAAATCTGCTGCTAGAATTGATGGGGCAATTAATGTGTTGCTCATTGTTGTAGTTGTGTTTTTGCAAAATTACTATTTTAACTGCAAAGTGTGCAAAGTTTTTTGTAAAGTTTAATTTTGGCATTTAAGGTTAATTGTCATACCAACCAGCAAAACCCAACATCCAAGGTGCCACATACAAACTGCATAAAAACACAAACAAACTCAACCAATAATTGGATTTATTATCTGTTTGAATGCCTTTTTTTAACAACAAAACACTGTAAAGTATTCCTTGAGAAAAAGTGATGAGTAAAAGTGAAGAGTAGAAGTTGAAATCGTATTGCATAAAATAGCTCTTAAAATTTTAAATTAACCCAATTAATTTTGAATGCGCAATAGCTTCACTACTATTTTTGAAGTAACAAATTGCCACATTCAATGTGGCAATATTTTGCAAGGTATTCTCCACTTTTTCTTTTTTACTATTTCCAGTTTGCCGAATGTAAACTGCCTTGACAGTTATTGGAAAAATTTTGCAAATATTTTCATATAAAAAAGGATCGTGCTGCGAATCGTCACCCAATAATACATATTTTAAATTCGGATAAAATTCTAAAATATGTTTTATTTTTTCAAATTTATGATTGTGTCCGCCTCTACCAGTAATAAAAAAATCGGTCAAACTATCTTTAATATCTTTTAAAAGCAAAACTGCTCTTGGCAATTGATGCAGCTCGGTAAACTTTACAATAAAAGTGTATAAATTCCACTCGCTACTAGAAACATAAAAAAAGGCATTTTGTTCTTCTTTATTATTTACCTCGCCAGTTTGCAAACTTTTGGGTCTTCCAGCAGAACTTAATGCTTGGTAATGTGGCACTACATCGTCAAAAATTTTTCTATCATTTACATTTTTAAACAATAAAATATAAAGTTTTTTTAAAGGATTTCGAGTGTGCGATATTAAAAAAGTATCATCAATATCAGATATAATACCTAAATTTCCTGCATGCGGCAAAATGTAACTTCCTTGAGCAATAATTTCCTCATCTTCATAATAAATGGAAACACTATAATTTATCCAGCCGTAATTTGAGCTTTTGTCTAATGGAATACAAAATTTAAAATAGCCATCTTCAAGTGTTTTGGTGTGAATTTTTTGATTATCAATATTTAGATAAACATCAAAATTTCCAATGGTTCGGATGCGAAACATTCCAATAATGGAAGTGGCATTTTTAAAATTCTTTTTCTGAAAATCGTATTCTTGCTTTGAAGTAGGTTTAAAAACATGACCCATAACTACCAATTCCTGATCATTGGCATAACCTCTATATAATTTAAGAATTGGTTTCATAAAAGATAATATTTGTTTTTTAGGTGAATATTGTATTACTTTTGTACAATCCCCAAATTTTAATGTTTAATTTATAAAAGTACTAAAACTTTGAAAAAGAATATCATTTTTGTGGTAAATCCAATTTCTGGCGATGTTGATAAAACACAATACATTGAAGCAACAAAACTTTTTGCTGAAGCAGAAAACCTAGGATTTATACTTTTTGAAACAACTGGAGAAGATGACATTTCCAAAATAAAGTCACTTTACAACCAACATAAACCTGAGAGAATTATTGTAGCTGGTGGCGATGGAACCATAAAAATGGTAGCCGAAGCATTGGAAAAACAGGATGTAATTTTAGGCATTTTGCCCGCAGGATCCGCCAATGGGTTGTCGGTCGATTTGAATTTGCCAACCACATTGGAAGAAAATTTAAACATTGCCTTTCACCATAATTATATGGAAATGGACATGATTTCCATTAATGGCAAAAAAAGTTTGCATTTGAGCGATTTGGGTTTGAACGCAGATTTGGTTAAAAATTATGAAAATAGTGAAATTCGTGGAAAACTAGGTTATGCATTGCAAACATTTACCACGCTTACTGAAATGGAAGAGCCTTTCTCAGCCACTATTATTGCCAATAATCAAACTATTGAATGCGTAGCAAGAATGATTGTTATTGCCAATTCTCAAAAATATGGAACAGGAGTTGTCATAAATCCAAATGGCGTGATGAACGATGGAAAATTTGAATTGGTCATTCTCAAAAATCTTGATCTAATTACTTTCGGCAAAATCATCACTGGAAATATGCCTATTGATTCAGACGATATTGAAATTATTTCTACCGACAAAGCCATTATAAAAACCAATTCGCCAGTAAGTTTCCAAATAGATGGCGAATATTGTGGTCCAGAAACACAACTTGACATTAAAATTTTGCACAAACAAATGAAGGTTGCAATTCCTTGAAATTTATCTATTTAAACGGATTTCTTTCTTGCCAAATCACTTCGGGTTCAAAATATTTGAATAAATTTGGCATAAATTTGTTTACTATTTTATTGTGATGCTTTATATAGCCGAACATTTTCTCAGGTTTTGCGCCAACAGAACTTTTTATTTCCAAAGCTGTTCTGGCAAAAATAATTTTTCTGAATTTTTTATTTATTGAATAACCAATCATGTCGTAAAGCATATTGAGATACAACATTTTTTCACGCTGAAAATCATCAGAATAACCTAAGAAATAAGTATCAATTACGTTTCCGTTTTTTATCAATGTATTGAAACCAATCAACTCGTTGTCGATAAAATATCCGTAAAATAAAAAATCATGACCTAATTCTTTTTTTAAAGTAACAAAATGATTTTCTGATAAATAAAAAGTGTTGAAAGGTGCGTTTTTGGTCACATTCAAATACAATTCATTTATTTTGCCATTGCAACTTATAATTTCCTCAAGCGACAATTTGCGTTTTAGAATTCCATCAGATTTTTTTCGAGCGCGTTTGTATTGATCCCTGTATTTTTTGGACAATGCATTCACATAATCGTCATGATTATTCCAATGTTCAGGAATATCAAAAACCATGTTAGGCTGAATTTCAAACTTATAATAATTTGAAAAAGATTCGGTTTCAAAATTTTCACTATCTATAGCTGAAAAATCCTTGAAATTTAAAATATGAATTTGTTGACCTTGTTTTTTGAAATTTTCCTGTAGTCCAATAACTGCTTTGTTTAAAATATGCAATCCATCATGAAAAGTGATTTGATCAGAAAAGTAGAAAGCATTTTGTCCTGTCAACATATTGTTTCCAACGAACAAGATATTGTTCGCAAACTTTCGAAAAACTAAGTCTCTAATTTTTGATTTTATACAACTCTTATTAACTCCAAAAGACGATACATTGGCAATAGAAAGCATTTGAGAAATGGCTATCCCTACCAAAACATCGCTTTTATACAAACCAATAAAAGAACAAATCATATTTTTTGGCGCAGAATTTTCTAAGACTTTTAAATATGATTTTGAAAGAAAAATATTGCCCTTAGCCAAATCATTCCAATTTTCAGGAAGATGATTTGTACTAGAATAAATTTTGAAGGAAAATGAATGATCCAAATCTGAATTTTATTTTGGTCAAAAATAATCAATAAAGTTAAAATATTTCGAGTTGCTATTTAAAATAACTAATTTTATTAAAAACAATGATCATGACAACTTATAATAAACAAACTGCCAATACAAAATTAAAAGATTTTCCAAATTGGGATTTTAACAATAATGGAATTGAGAAGAAATTTCAATTCAAAAATTTCTCAGAAGCATTGGGATTCATAGTTCAAGTTGGTGTTTTAGCAGAAAAAGCCAATCACCATCCAGAATTATTTAATGTGTATAATAAAGTCAATATCCGTTTAACCACGCATGATGCAAATGGTTTAACGGATAAAGATTTTGATTTGGCTACTAGTATTGATAAGCTAGTTTAAACCCATCCACATACGATTGCGCCCATAACCATCAATGTGATAATCCAATAACCAGCATGAATGGCAATGTATTTCCATGATTTTCTTTCGAACAATGCATTTATGGCTACAACGGGTAACGCAAAAAGAACCCCAGCCATAAAACCGTGCAAAGCACCATGTTTAAAGGTTCTAAAAGCAATTCCATAATCTGACATGAAATTGGTGTAGGAAGGCAATGCTTTGGTAGGATCGCCACCAATCATACCCATAGCACCAAACTGATGAATAACAATAAACTGCATCATAAATGCCAAAAGAAAAGAATAAATAAAGCTAAGAACTAAAATTTTAATCATACTTCCTTTTTGTAATTCTTCTTTGTTTAAACCAGCTTCCCGCATCCAAACAGTTCCGAATACTTTGTCGCTGTACCAAATAAATCCGATAAATAATGTTGATAATGCCGCTATCAAAATAGCTAAAAAGTTAAATTCCATAGTTATAATTTTATGATTTGTTTAATCAAATATAAGAAATTATTTAAATAAAAAAGACCTTCTTTTCAGAAAGTCTTTCATTTATAATGCAATTATTTTATTAATCTTCGGCCGCTTCTCCAGATTTTCTGTAGATGAAATTTCCGTAGATGTGTCGTTTTGCAAAACGGTTTGGAGATTCTGAATTGACCATTTTTACATATGTATTTCTTGGAACGCCAATATACTCATACTCCATACCATTAAAATATTTAATGTGTAATGTAGATTTCTCTAAACGAAAATCGTGAATATTTGAATTTGTAATCGTATCTGTATATTCAGGAAGATTTTTTTCGACAGTTTCAGCAGAAATACTTACCAAAAAATGATACGCATTGATAATGTTTTTGCTTGTTTCTTCCGCTGCCAATTTTCCGGCTTCGTCATTTACAAATTTATCAGGATGTGTATCTTTCATACTGTTTCTGTAAATTGTTTTCAATTCTTTTAAAGTTACATTTTTGTCAACTTCAAGCAACTTTCTATATTCAATAACTCTTTTCATAAATTATAATTTCAAATAATTTTTTTTTAATAATTTCTCTCCCAACTCCGGTTTTAAAAAATTTTTCTTTTTTCATAGCCTCAGATTTAGAATTGAAAAACTCAACATAAATCACTATCCAAGGTCTATATTTAATAGTAAATCCTTTAGTTGCTAATTCATTATGCGATTTAAATCTATCACTTAAGTCAGACGTAAAACCAACATAAGTTTTATTTTGCTTTTCTGAAAACAATATATAAACAACAAATTCTTCCATTATGTTAAAAACATTCATTTTCGAATGATTTTGTAAAAAAAAAGAGAATCAATTTCTTGATTCTCTTCTTTAGTAGCGGGAACAGGACTCGAACCTGTGACCTTCGGGTTATGAGCCCGACGAGCTGCCTACTGCTCTATCCCGCGATATATGTTTAACTTTTCAATTTATTAAGAACTTGGAACTTGTGTTCGCCGCGGCGAATATGAGCCCGACGAGCTACCTACTGCTCTATCCCGCGATATATGTTTAACTTTTCAATTTATTAAGAACTTGGAACTTGTGTTCGCCGTGGCGAATATGAGCCCGACGAGCTGCCTACTGCTCTATCCGGCGATGTTTCGAGTGCAAATATACAACCAATTTTGATTCGTACAACAAAAATTGTAAAATATTTTTTATTTCTTTTAATAATTTGACTGTTAGCTATTTAAAGTTAATTGTTTGATCGCATATTATGAACTCAGGTAAAGTATCCAATATAATAATGAAAACTATTCGACTGATATGACTACCTTTGCAAAATAAAACACAATATAAATGTCACATAAAGCAGGTTTTGTAAACATCATAGGAAATCCAAACGTTGGAAAATCGACGTTAATGAATGCCTTTGTTGGCGAACGATTATCGATTATTACCTCAAAAGCACAAACAACACGTCATAGAATTCTTGGAATTGTAAATGGTGAAGATTTTCAGATAATTTTGTCTGATACGCCAGGAATTATAAAACCAGCTTACGAAATGCAGGAATCGATGATGAATTTTGTAAAATCTGCTTTTGAAGATGCTGATATTCTGATTTATATGGTCGAAATTGGCGAACAAGACTTGAAAGATGAAGCTTTTTTCAATAAAATTATCCACGCGAAAATTCCGGTTTTATTACTTTTAAATAAAATTGATACTTCAAACCAAGAACAATTGGAAGAGCAAGTGGCTTTTTGGGCAGCAAAAGTGCCCAATGCAGAAATTTTCCCAATATCGGCATTACAAAATTTTAATGTTCCTGAAGTTTTTGACAGGATTATTAAATTATTACCAGAATCGCCAGCATATTACCCGAAAGATCAATTGACAGACAAGCCTGAACGTTTTTTTGTAAATGAAACCATTCGGGAAAAAATCTTGCTACATTATAGTAAAGAAATTCCGTATGCAGTAGAAATTGTGACCGAAGAATTTTTTGAAGATGAGAATATTATCCGAATTCGATCTGTGATTATGGTGGAACGCGACACTCAAAAAGGAATTATTATTGGTCATAAAGGGGAAGCTTTGAAAAGAGTTGGTGTTGAATCTCGAGCCGATTTAGAAAAGTTTTTTGGCAAACAAATTTTTATTGAATTATATGTAAAAGTCAATAAAAACTGGAGAAGCAACGCGAATATGTTGAAACGATTTGGATACAATCAATAAAGGTTATTTGTGGATTTGGTTATTTGTTTATTTGAAAGCCCTAGCCCTGATAGCAGTGGAAATCCTTTTAAAAAAATATCAAACTGAGCTTGTCGAAGTTTGACATTTTTTTAAAAGATTGGAACGGATAGCAGGAAATAGCTCCTAAAAATATAATAAAAACTTAGTCGCTTTTTTGACTACCTTTGCAAAAAATTAGAATGCATTATTGTTTGTAGTTTTAAGAGTGTTGGTTTTAGAATTTCTAAAATCTAAAATCTAAAATCTACAATCTAAAATTATAAATATGAATAACATTGTAGCCATTGTAGGAAGACCTAACGTAGGGAAATCGACACTTTTTAATCGATTGATACAAAGAAGAGAAGCGATTGTCGATTCGGTTTCGGGTGTGACTCGTGATCGTAATTATGGCAAAAGCGAATGGAACGGTAAGGAATTTTCTGTGATAGATACTGGTGGTTACATAAGAGGTTCGGACGACGTTTTTGAAGGAGAAATTCGCAAGCAAGTGGAATTGGCTATAGACGAAAGTGATGTTATTATTTTTGTGGTTGATGTGGAAGAAGGTATAACGCCAATGGACGATGCTGTTGCTAAAATGTTGCGCAAAGTGACCAAACCTGTTTTATTGGCTGTGAATAAAGTCGATAATGCCATGCGTGAAAAAGATGCTATCGAGTTTTACAACCTAGGATTGGGCGAATATTATACTTTTGCAAGTATTTCTGGAAGCGGAACTGGAGATTTGCTAGATGCACTTATTGATGCATTTCCAGTAAAACCATTGCCAACGCAAGAAGAAGTAGTTTTGCCTCGTTTTGCTGTTGTGGGTCGCCCAAATGCTGGAAAATCAAGTTTTATCAATGCTTTGATTGGTAAGGAACGTTTTATGGTAACTGACATTGCTGGAACTACACGCGATGCTATTGATACAAAATACGATCGTTTTGGGTTTGAATTTAACTTGGTTGATACGGCAGGAATTCGTCGGAAAGCAAAGGTAAAAGAAGATTTAGAATTTTATTCGGTAATGCGTTCGGTTCGTGCTATTGAACATGCCGATGTTTGTATATTAATAATCGACGCCACCCGTGGATTTGAAGGTCAGGATCAAAGTATATTCTGGCTGGCAGAAAAAAACCGAAAAGGAGTTGTTATTTTGGTAAACAAATGGGATTTGGTCGAAAAAGATACGATGTCAACGCGTGATTATGAAGCTAAAATTCGAGAAGAATTAATGCCTTTTGTAGATGTGCCAATTCTTTTTGTATCTGCACTTACAAAACAGCGTTTGCTAAAAGCATTGGAAGCTACAGTTCAGGTTTATGAAAATAGACAGCAACGGATTCCTACTTCGAAATTCAATGATTTTATGTTGAAAATTATCGAAAATCATCCGCCACCTGCTTTGAAAGGTAAGTTTGTAAAAATTAAATATTGTATGCAGTTGCCTACGCCTACGCCACAGTTTGTCTTTTTTGCAAATTTGCCACAATATGTAAAGGATGCGTACAAGCGATTCTTGGAAAATAAAATTCGTGAAAATTGGGATTTTTCTGGAGTTCCAATTGATATTTATATTAGAGAAAAATAAGTTATATTTAAATAAAAAAAGCCTGTTCAATAAAGTTTTTAAACAGGCTTTTTGGTTAAGATGTATTCAATTTATTTTATTATAATTTTTTTTCTAAAAATGGTATTGTCATTATTAATGATGTTCAACATATGAATTCCATTTTTAAAATTATCATCTATAACCACTTCCAAATTATTGTTGTCAATTTTTGTAAAAGCCAAATTTCTTGAATTTCCATTTAAATCATATACCGCAGTTTCTTTAACTTCAGATGTTTTGGTAGTGATTTTGATAATTCCTCCTTTTTTAACTGGGTTCGGAGACAATGCAATAATTTTATTTTGCTCCATTTCAATTTTTTGATTTTTTGATATTGGCAAAATAAAAACATCATCTATTTCCATTTGAATTCTTGCGCCACCATTTGCATTGGCTTTTGCTGTCATCAAAGGATAAAACCATAATTGTGCATTGTCATTTGTTGGCGTAAAATTTATAGAGATTTTTTTCCAGTTATTCATTGCAATTTCTACTGGTTTAGACCAAATAATTTCACTAGTAGTTGGAATATCTGGCATAATGTATATTGCTTTCTTAGAATTAATTCCTGTAACAGCTCTAACATTTGCAGTTGAATTCAACACAACTTCATTAGGGTTTGACACATTAGAAGATGTTTTTATCAGAAAGGATATTTGATAGGTTTTTCCAGCTTGAAAATCATATTCGGTTACAATACCTTCTCCCAAATTGGAATGTGACCACATCCATGTCCAAGTATTTTGCCCAATAGCACCATAAACCGACGGATTGCCATGACTTGGATTCCAGCCTCTCACATAATTTGTTTTTTTGTAATATACATTCCCCAAAAGTTCACTATCCAATTTGGAATTGATAATTGTTTGAGAATTTACTATTCCCCCAAATAGTAACACTACATTTATAATAATCTTTTTCATAAGGTTTTTTATTTTTTTGTTTATAAATAATTGTTACGCAAAGATGTTTTAATATGCTAAGAATTCAGGAAGGGTTTTCACGCATTTTATAAGGGTGTTTTTCCCTTTTTTTGTGAATGACTATTTTAATTTAAATTACGCCATTCATCAACTTTTGCTATTTTTGTAAAATGATTTCAATAAAAAACAAAACAATATGGATTACTGGTGCTTCATCAGGAATTGGTGAAGCGTTGGCCTATGAACTGGCTACCAAAAACTGTAAGCTGATTCTTTCTGGACGAAACATAGAAGCTTTAGAAAAAGTAAAATCAAAATGCGACTGTGAGGTAGTTTTGCTTCCATTTGATTTAACAGATTTTGACAATGCGAAAAATCATGCTCAGAAAGCCATTGAAGCTTTTGGAAAAATTGATATGTTGATTAATAATGGTGGAATAAGTCAACGTTCGCTTTTGGTAGAAACCGATTTTAGTGTAGATAAAAAACTTATAGAAGTTGACTATTTAGGAACAGTCGCTTTGACCAAAGCTATTTTGCCACATTTCATTAAAAATCAAAAAGGACATTTTGTGACTATAACTAGTTTAATGGGAAAATTTGGGTCGCCATACCGTTCAGGATATTGCGGCGCGAAACACGCATTGCACGGTTTTTTTGATGTATTGCGAATGGAACATCAAAAAGATGGAATTGATGTAACGCTTATTTGTCCAGGCTTTATCCAAACCAACATAGCAAAAAATGCATTAATTGCAGATGGTTCAAAACAAAATACCGACGATATTGCTACTCAAAACGGAATGCCTGTTGCTATTTTTGCCAAGAAGTTTGTAAAAGCAGTTGAAGCCAAAAAATTTGAAGCTTATATAGGCGGAAAAGAAACTATGGGTGTTTTCTTAAAACGATTTTTTCCTAAATTTTTACATTATTATGTGATGAGGAGTAAGGTGAGGTAGTTTTAATTATTAAAATTAATAAAGTAAACTACCAACCGCCGCCGCTTCCACCACCAGAAAATCCTCCACCGCCAAATCCTCCACCAAAACCGCCTCCGCCAGAAGAACCTCCGCCGAAACCACCACCAGATGATCCGCCACCACTTCTACCAAGGCTACTCAATATAATCATATCAAGCAAGTTAATACCACCTCCACGGTTTCCAGAGTTACCACCATTATTTTTACTTCTTGCTATAAAAATTAAAATAAAAACAATTATGATAATAATGGGCAAAATTGGAAATCCTTTCTCTTTTTCTGGTTTTCTTTCGCCTTTGTATTTGCCTTTAAAAACATCAAAAATAGCGTTGGTTCCTTTATCAAGACCATTGTAGTAACTTCCTGCTTTGAATTCTGGAATAATAATATTTCTAGTAATTTCGCCACCAATTCCTGCAGTTAATCTATCTTCGAGTCCATATCCTGGTGAAATCCAAATTTTCCTTTCTGCTTTTGCTAATAAAATTAAAACACCATTGTCATTTTTTTCTGTACCGCCAATTCCCCAAGTTTGTGCCCATTTTGGAGTTAGAATTCCAATGTCTTCACCTTGTAGACTTTCTATAGTTATAACTACTATTTGAGTGGTAGTAGTATCGGCATATTTTATTAATTTTTGTTCCAGCTGACTTTTCTCGTCTGGACTAAGCACATTGGCATAGTCATAAACTGAGGTTTGAAAACTTGGTTTTTCGGGAATATTAAATTGACCAAATGCATTTTGAATATTAAATATGCCAAAAAACAATATCAAGAAAGATATTAAATGTAGTTTTTTCAAAATATTATCCTTTAGAAATTTCATTAGACAATTCATCCATATCATTATCATCAAAAGGAAAGTATTTTTTGAGTTGTTGTCCAGCTTTCAAAATGCCATCTACTAATCCTTGTTTAAAATTGTTGTTTTTAAAATGATTTTCCATTGTGTTTTTTGTTGTTTCCCAAAAGTCATGGGGCACAACTTCATTTATTCCTTTGTCGCCACAAATTGCAAATTTCTTGCTTTTTACGGCAACATACAATAAAACGCCATTGGAATCTTTGGTTTCGTGCATTTTAAGTGTATTAAATACTTCTGTTGCTCTATCTATAGAATCTAGAGAAGTTTCTTTTTCAATGTGTACTCGAATTTCGCCTGAAGTGCTTTTTTCTGCCACGCGAATGGCTTCAATAATTTCCAGTTCTTCTTCTTTGCTTAAAAAATCTTCAACTTTAGACATTATTATGAATTTAAAAATGATTTACCGCGAATTTGCGAATTATAATTATTTCTTAGCTAAAAGATATGTAATTTGAAATCAAAAACTTGAAATCAAATATCATCTATTTATAACTACCGAATTCGCGGTTTATTTTTTTAGAATTTTACTTCAACAGGTTTTTCAGCACCCGCTTCAGCATCAAAATATGGTTTTCCTGTAAAGCCAAACATACCAGCCAAAATAGAATTTGGAAAAGTTTTTACATGGCTATTAAATGGTTTTGTAGCCTCATTAAAACGCGTTCTCGAAGTTAAAATTTGGTTTTCTGTACTTGCCAATTCATCCTGTAATTTCAAGAAATTTTGATTGGCTTTCAATTCTGGATAAGCTTCAACAGTAACCAATAATTTGGATAATGAAGAAGAAACACCACCTTGCACTTTATTAAACTCTGCCAATTGTTCTGGTGTAATTTTTGATGGATCTATAGTCATAGAAGTTGCTTTTGCTCTTGCTTCTACTACAGCTGTTAAAGTTCCTTTTTCAAAATCGGCAGCACCTTTCACGGTATTTACCAAGTTTCCAATCAAATCATTTCTACGTTGGTATGCCGTTTGAACATTTCCCCAAGACTCGGCTACATCTTCATTCAATTTTACTGCTTTGTTGTTAAATCCTGCAGCCCAGCTGTATATTCCTATAACCAACACTACAATAATTCCCAAAGCTATTAATCCTTTTTTCATAATTTTTGTTTTTAAGTTTATTTTAATTTAAAGTGAATCTTTTATAGTAACCAATTGTGTTTTTACAATTTCCAATTTACGAATTATTTCGAATTTATCTAATGTTTTTTTTTGACCTTCTTTCAAATGTACTTTTGCACCTTCCAGAGTAAAACCTCTTTCCTTAACCAAATGAAATATAAGTTGCAAGTTTTTGACATCATCTGGTGTAAACATTCTATTTCCTTTTGCATTTTTTTTAGGTTTCAGAATATCAAATTCTTTGTCCCAAAAACGTATTAGCGATTGGTTTACATCAAAAGCCTTGGCAATTTCGCCCATGCTATAATATCTCTTATTTTCAGGTAAATCTACATACATTAATCCAAAGATTGATTTTCTTGTGTGGCCAATTTAGCAATTGCCGCATATTCCACAGCAGAAATATTTCCATAATAAAAATTAATTGGGTTTACAACTAATCCATTTTTATGAACCTCATAATGCAAATGCGGAGCCTGACTTCTACCCGTACTACCCACAAATCCTATTACATCACCGCGGTTTACTTTTTTTCCTACTTTACAGTTGTATCGACTCAAATGCGCATATATTGTTTCATATCCATAACCATGCTGGATTACAATATGATTTCCAAAACCTGAAGCACCATTGTCTGCTCGTGTTACAACTCCGTCTCCTGTTGCGTAAACCAGCGTGCCCGTGGGAGAAGTAAAATCCATTCCTTTGTGCATTTTTCTAGCTTTGGTAAATGGGTCGCTTCTATAACCAAAACCAGATGCCATATGCTTTAATTGTTCATTCTTTACAGGTTGAATAGCCGGAATTGAGGCCAAAAGTTTTTCTTTCGCTTTAGACATTTTTAAAATTTCATCCAATGATTTCGATTGCATAGCCAACTGTTTAGAAATTAAATCAACACGATTTGTAGTGCTTGAAATCAGCTTCTCATTATTAAAACTTAGCAATTCTTTAAACCTAGTCTTTCTAACCATATTATCCTTTTCCTTCGTATCAGAAACTGGTGAATTATTAAAATAAACTTTATAAATATTGTCGTCTCTATCCTGAATACTGGTTAAAACTGCATCTAGCTCATCAATTTCCTTATTTAAAATGGTGTAATTTAATTTCAAATTTTGGATTTCTCTCGACTGCAACCTATCTTTTGGTGTTTCAAAAAAAGGTGTGTTTATCAGTGCCACAAAACATAAAAATCCAAAAAGAGCAGAAGCCAATATAAAAAGTCCCAAATACCCCAAACTTCTTGCTTTTTTAGGGCTTATTTTGCGATAAGCTAAATTTTCAGAATCGTAATAGTATTTTACTTTCTTCATATCTTAAAAAAAACCTATTTTTGCAGTCATTATTACAAAGTAACAAAATATTAGACGAAATAATCTAGAAAATGTTTCAATTATTGAAGTATTTTTTATTAGTTGCCCAATCCAGCTATTCGTTTCAAGTTCTCGTTTAGAAAACTTTTTTTCTACGAGCCAGCAGGAGCTTCCTTTGGTCGCTCTGCCAGCCCAAGAAAAAATAGATTTCCAAAACTCGAAGCTTTTCACTACTATCTGGGGCAAAAAGGATTAAAAAATTAAAAGATTAAGTGATTGAAAAATTCAATGATATGTAATCTTTAAATCTTTAAATTAAAAAAATGACATCAAAAGAAATCCGCAAACAATATCTACAATTCTTTGAAAGCAAAGGACATTTAATAGTACCATCTGCGCCCATCGTTTTAAAAGACGACCCAACGCTTATGTTCAACAATTCAGGAATGGCACAATTCAAAGAATATTTTCTTGGAAATGGAACGCCAAAATCTCCAAGAATTGCCGATACCCAAAAATGTTTGCGTGTTTCTGGAAAGCACAATGATTTGGAAGATGTAGGTTTCGATACTTACCATCATACCATGTTCGAAATGTTGGGAAACTGGTCGTTTGGCGATTATTTCAAAAAAGAAGCTTTGCCTTGGGCTTGGGAATTCTTGACTGAAGTTTTAAAACTAGACAAAGACCGCTTATATGTTTCGGTTTTTGAAGGTAATAAAGAAGATAACGTGCCTTTCGATCAAGAAGCTTTCGATATTTGGAAACAATTTGTACCTGAGGACAGAATAATATTAGGCAATAAAAAAGATAATTTTTGGGAAATGGGCGATCAAGGACCTTGCGGACCATGTTCAGAAATTCATATTGACATTCGATCTGATACAGAAAGAGCAGCCGTTTCTGGTCGCGAATTAGTCAATGCCGATCATCCACAAGTGGTCGAAATTTGGAACAATGTTTTCATGGAATTCAATCGAAAAGCCGATGGATCATTGGATAAACTACCTGCACAACACGTCGATACTGGAATGGGATTTGAGCGTTTGTGTATGGCAATTCAAAATTTAACATCCAATTACGACACCGATGTTTTTACACCGCTGATTGCAAAAGTGGAAGATATTACAGGTTTCAAATATACTACCAACAACCAACAACCAACAACTAACAACCAAGATAAAACCAACATTGCCATTCGCGTCATTGTGGATCACGTTCGTGCTGTAGCATTTGCCATTGCCGATGGACAATTGCCATCCAATACTGGTGCAGGTTATGTTATTCGACGTATTTTGCGTCGTGCGATTCGTTACGGATTTACTTTTTTAGACAAAAAAGAGCCTTTTATTTTCGAATTGGTCGAAGTTTGGCGAACCAAATGGGTGAATTTTTCCCAGAAATAAAATCGCAACAACAACTTGTAACCAATGTAATTCGTGAAGAAGAAGCTTCTTTTTTAAGAACATTAGATCAAGGTTTGCAACTGTTGGATTCTGTTATAGCTAAAACTTCGGGAAAAGAAGTTTCGGGAGAAAAAGCATTTGAATTGTACGATACCTTTGGCTTCCCAAAAGATTTAACTGCTTTGATTTTAAAAGAAAAAGGCATGTCGTTCAACGAAGTCGAATTTGAGAAATCGATGCAAAAGCAAAAAAATCGTTCGCGAGCTGCTTCCGAAATGTCAACCGATGATTGGACAATTTTAGTTGAAGGAAATACAGAACAATTTGTGGGTTACGATCAATCTGAAAATGACGTAAAAATTACTCGATATAGAAAAATCGATTCAAAAAAAGATGGAGTTTTGTATCAAATAGTTCTTGATGCAACACCATTTTACCCAGAAGGCGGCGGACAAGTTGGTGAGAAAGGAAAATTAATTTCGGCCAATGAAAGTATAGAAATATTAGATACTAAAAAAGAAAACAACCTCATTTTGCATTTTACAAAAAAATTACCAGAAAATGTAAATGCTAGTTTTGCGGCAAAAGTAAATACCGATTTAAGGGATTTATCTTCTAGAAACCACACAGCAACACACTTGATGCATTTGGCTTTAAGAACTATTTTAGGCACACATGTTGAGCAAAAAGGAAGTTTGGTAAATCCAAACTATTTGCGTTTTGACTTTTCACATTTTTCTAAATTGACAGCAGAAGAAATTCTTCAAGTAGAACAATTTGTAAATACTAGAATTCAAGAGCAATTGCAATTAATTGAACGCAGAAGCATACCTATCCAACAAGCTTTAGACGAAGGAGCAATGGCATTGTTTGGTGAAAAATATGGAGATAATGTTCGTGCAATAAAATTTGGTGATAGTATGGAATTGTGTGGTGGAATTCACGTAAAAAATACTGCCGAAATTTGGCATTTTAAAATCGTTTCAGAAGGGGCAGTTGCAGCTGGAATTCGCCGTATAGAAGCAATAACTAGTGATGCTGTTAAAGCACATTATGCATTGCAAGAAAGCACTTTGGAAAATGTGAAAGTAGCTTTAAAAAATCCGCAAGACATTTTAAAATCCGTAAACTCATTACAAGACGAAAATGCTAAATTGAAACTACAAATTGAAATTTTCGTTAAAGAAAAAGTGAAAAACTTAAAAACAATCCTTGCATCTGAAATCCAAAATATAAATGGAATTCAATTTCTAGCTAAAAAAGTCGATTTGTCACCAGATGGCGCAAAAGATTTGGCTTATGAATTAGGAAATTTAGGAACCAATCTATTTATAGTTCTTGCTACTACTGAAGATGAAAAACCAATGTTAACTTGCTACATTTCTAAAGAATTGGTTGCTGAGAAATCTTTAAACGCAAACAATGTAGTTCGCGAATTAGGAAAATACATTCAAGGTGGAGGCGGCGGTCAACCGTTTTTTGCTACAGCTGGTGGGAAAAATATAAATGGAATTAAGGAAGCCTTGGAGAAAGCAGTACACTTTGTGAAGTAATTTTAAAATACATTATATCAAATTCTATTTATCAAATCGTTTAATATCAATATAATCGTTTAAAGGAATTCCATTTTCGATATTTTGGAATAAATCATTAGCCAAACTTGGACCGAGCATAACACCTCGAGTTCCAAGTCCGTTTAAAATATGAATTTTTTTATATTCTAAATGTGTTCCGACTAAAGGTTTTCTGTCTTTGACTGTTGGACGAATTCCAGCAAGATGATTCATTATTTCGAAATCGCAATTGAGCAGTTCTTTGATTTTATCAATTAATTCTTTTTTTCCATCCTCTGTTACTGCATTTGTTTTGTCTTCCCAGTTGTATGTTGCCCCAACTTTGAACATACCATTTCCTAAAGGCAATAGGTAAACACTTGAATTCAAAATACAATTTAAATCAAGATTTGGAGCTTTGATTATTAAGATTTCTCCTTTTGTTCCATCCAAAGGCAAATATTTAAAGAATGGATTTTTGTGTAAACCAAAACCTTCAGCAAATACAATACTTTTTGCTTTTATATTGTTATATGAAATAAAATCAGTCTGAATTTCTAGTTTTGAATAATGAAATTCATCTTGAATAAAGTTAGAATTGTTCTTTAAATATTGATGGTATTTATTTAGAAGCAATTTTGTATCCACATATCCAGTATGAAAAACTTCGCCAAATCCAAATGGGGAATCAATTCCATTATATTTATTATAAAGCAATTTTGTTGAAAGAAATGGTGCTAAACTTATTTTGTCCGATGCTGAAAACCAATTATTTTGCTCCTCAATTGAGAAGAATTTTCTAATCACTGGAGTTTTAAAATCAATCTTAGTATTAATTCTATTTTCAATTAATGGATAAAAATTATTCAGAAAATCTATTTGTGATTTAGCATTCCAGACTTCACTAAATCTTTTCAAAATAACTGGATTGTAAATTCCAGCTGCAATATTTGATGAATTTTGAGAATTATTATCAAAAACTATTATTGATTTTTTGTTTTGTAACGCTATTTCAGCAAAACAAATTCCAGCAATTCCAGATCCAACAATAATATAATCAATCATAATTTAAATAAAATTAAAAACTCTCCCTGAAGTAGGGAGAGTTTTTTATGTAATTGGAGAAATTTACAATTAGTAATTCCACATATCTTGCTCGAAGTTACGTACTTTGTCTTTTACCCTTTCAGATTCCATTAGTTGCATTAATGCATTGTCTTTCATGTAATCTGCTATTTCTCTATCATTATAGACATTTTCTTCTTTGTAAACAGTAGCGTTAAAATGACGTGTATTTAACAAATGATCAAAACTAACTGGCATTGATGAATTTTTATCATTGAATGCTTTCCATTCATGAAGTAATTCACGAGCTCCTGGATAAAATATCCAAAAAAGATCGACATACTCTTTTTCTTCTTTATCCATTGTGTATACATCTGGAATAACTGGGCAAATTCCCAAAATTCTGTAACGCAAATCAGATTGACGCTTGTCGAAATACCATAAACCCACCACTTTATAATCAGACACATCAATTGCAGTAATATCTTGTCTATTGATATATTCTGGAGAAATAGTTTTAGACGCACGAATAGTGTCCATTGTAGTAGTTTTAACTTTATTCTTACCTTTTCCAGTAACTTTAGTTTTTGCCACTACTCTAGTTTTGTATGCATTAATATCCACGTTCATCTCTTCACGACCAGCATCTGTTGTATCTATTCTGGTAAAAGATTTTTCCATGTCTTTTAAAGTTCTTTTTTCTTTGAAATAACTATCAGCATATACTTCAGTTATTTTTCCAGTTTTTATCCCTTTGATTAATACATCATATAAAGAACGACGTTCGTTACCAATACTACCCGTATCAATTGGATAATACAAAGGAAAATTCAATCTTTCATCAAGATCAATAATCTCCCAAGTTTTTTTAGACATTAAAATGTCACGATCGCCTACATAACCATATTCTAATGGTTTGTCATTATCTTTAAGTTGCTGTGCTGCAGATTTAATACCAATTTCAGTTGGTACTTTAGCATTCAGCAAATTAGATTGTGCAAAAGAAGCTAAACTTCCTGCAAGTATAATAACAACAGATAATAAATTTCTCCAATTCATAATTTTGTGTGTATTGAGTTTATAGAACTTAAAACGAATTCCTAAACTAATTATTGTACTTCATAAGTACAAGTTGAAACTCTTTTAGCCAACTGATTGATACCAGAAAAACTAGCTTTTATTTCTGATATAACCACTACATCACCTCTAGTTGCTTTTTGAATTGCAGATCTAGCTCTACCATCCATTTTGCTTCCAGAAACCACAATAGTAGGTTGACCAGGAACTTTTATGTTAAATTGTGTAACATTCACTGTAACTGGGAAATCAAAATCTTCCATTACAGCAGTAATAGTACAAGCTTCTAGGTTAGATTTTGCTCCTTTTGCTGCTACTTCACCACGTATTTTTCCAGTAGGTGCAGGTAAACCTTTGATACGGAATTCTTTTTTGTCAGATACTTTTTTACCATCAGGTAAAGTTGCTGTTACATTAATCATAACCGAACTACC
>NZ_JANLVD010000023.1:0-4284 GCF_031363805.1 Flavobacterium sp.
TGTAGTTTGCAACACAGATTCTCAAGCACTTGACAACAGTCCTGTACCAAATAAAATTCAGTTAGGCGTTAACCTAACCGAAGGAATGGGTGCTGGAGCAAATCCAGATGTTGGACAACAATCTGCATTGGAAAGCATTGAAGATATCGAAAAAATGCTCGATACCAATACAAAAATGATATTCATTACTGCAGGAATGGGTGGTGGAACTGGAACAGGAGCTGCGCCAGTCATAGCACAATTGGCAAAAGAAAGAGATATTTTGACGGTAGGTATTGTCACAATTCCTTTTCAGTTTGAAGGAAAAGTACGTATTGAACAAGCACTGTTGGGTGTCGAAAAGTTAAGAAAACAAGTCGATTCGCTTATCGTAATCAATAATAACAAATTAAGAGAAGTATACGGAAATCTTGGTTTTAAAGCAGGTTTTTCAAAAGCAGATGAAGTTTTGGCAACCGCTTCACGTGGTATTGCGGAAGTGATTACCCATCATTACACACAAAATATAGATTTGAAAGATGCCAAAACCGTACTTTCAAATTCTGGAACTGCCATTATGGGTTCTGCCAAAGCAGAAGGAGAAAACAGAGCCAAAGAAGCTATAGTTTCTGCATTAGATTCGCCATTATTGAACGACAATAAAATTGCAGGAGCCAAAAACGTATTGTTGCTTATTGTTTCTGGAACCAACGAAATTACTATTGATGAAATTGGAGAAATCAACGATCATATTCAAGCCGAAGCTGGACACAATGCCAATATTATTATGGGTGTTGGAGAAGACGAAAATCTTGCCGACTCAATAGCGGTAACCATTATTGCAACAGGTTTTTGTGTAGAACAGCAAAACGAAATTGTAAATACAGAACCTAAAAAAATCATACATGCACTCGAAGACGATCAAAGAATTGTTCGCGATTTAACCCAGAAATATGTTGCTGAAGGATTCGATTTTTCATCAAATATAACTTCTCAAGAAAAAATAAATGAGATTCCAGTAGTCGACGAAAAAATTGTGTTCTCATTGGAAGAAGAAATTCCTGTAGTTGTAACGCCAGTTTTCACAATGGATCTGGTTCCAACATCAGAATTTATAAAAAATATCGATGTTACTTTTGAAGTAGTTTCCTCAAAAACAATCGATGTAAACGATTTTTATTTTACCTCGCCAGAAGTAAAACAAATTGAAGTTATTGATCCTGTATTTGTAGTGAAAGAAGATCAAATTGCATTTACTTTTGATTTACCAATTCAAAAATCGACGCCAAAAGAAATAAATACCGACAGACTATTGTTTGATTTGACAAATGAAATTAAGGAAATTAAAGTCAATCAAGCCATTGAATTTGTACCACTTACAGAAGTTAGTCAAAATGGAGTCATAAAACATTCGCTCGAAGAATATATGGAAAAAGAAAACCAATTATTCGAAGCAAAAAAGACCGATTTAGTCGTGGATATTACACCTGAAGAACTCAATTTGACAATGAAACAAGTCGATATAAATGCTGAGTCAACAGTAAATACTGAAAACAAAGTATCGCCACTTGAAATGTCAATCGAAGAAACGCTAAAAATGAGAGCCGAAGAGCGTCGTCGCAAAATGAAAGAATTCAATTATAAATTCCATAATAATGCTTCAAAAGTCGACGAATTTGAAAAAGAGCCTGCCTACAGACGAATGGGAATCGACATTACCAATAACCCAACAGAAAACAATCGCTCTAGAATGTCATTGGGCACAGACAGCAATGATGAGGTTCAACTGCGTTCAAACAATTCATTCTTGCATGACAACGTAGATTAAATTTATAAAAGCACCAACCCAAACCACCTTTTAACCCGAAAATTTCAACAGTTTTCGGGTTATTTTTTATTAATCCTAGGTATGAAAGAATCTAAATTTTCACTAGATTTGCCGAGCCTAATCCTGCTGTACGTTACAAGCTTTTTTCTTCAACTGCTTTTTTCTACAAACCAGAAAGAGCTTCCTTTGGTCGCTTTTCTGCTTTAAGAAAAAATGCAGTTCAATTCAAAAAGGCTTTCCACTGCCATCAGGGGCAGGAGATATTGGATTTAAGAATTTATATATTAGATTTGTGATGGCTCAAACTGTACAAATTTAGTTTCAATTCAAAAAATCTAAAATCTAAAGTCAGAAATCTAAAATCTAAAATCAATATGAGTTTATCAGTAAAAATAATGGACGAAATAAAAAATGCCATGCGTGCCAAAGACACAGTTGCATTGGAAGCACTTCGTGCCATTAAATCAGAAATATTATTGGCACAAACAGCCACAGGAAGCGTAGCAGAAATTACAGAAGCAGACGAAATCAAGATTTTGCAAAAGCTAGTAAAAATGCGTAAAGACAGCTACGAAATTTTCACAAAGCAAAACCGTCCCGATTTGGCAGAACCAGAAATGGCACAGATTGCGGTAATAGAAAAATTCTTACCAGCACAATTATCAGAAACAGAAGTAGAAGCCATTATTGCAAAAATTATTGCAGAAACTGGCGCATCAGGAATAGCCTCCATGGGAAAAGTCATGGGATTGGCATCTGCACAAACTGGTGGACAAGCTGAAGGGAAAACTATTTCGAGTATTGTGAAGAAATTGTTGGTTTAATCAATTACGAATTTCAAATTACGAATTACGAAATTGTAATGTAAATGAAACAAATTTATCTTTTCAGTGGTCTTGGTGCCGATTACAGAGCATTTGAAAAGCTAGATTTTTCAGATTTTTACATTACTCATATCAATTGGATCATTCCTAACAAAGATGAGTCAATTGAAAATTATGCCTATAGAATTTCAATACAAATCAAGGCTAAGAATCCTATTTTAATAGGACTTTCTTTTGGAGGAATGGTGGCTGTAGAGGTTGCCAAATTTGTTGAAGTAGAAAAGATAATTTTGCTGGCCTCAGCTAAAACAAAATATGAAATTCCTTTTTATTATAAAATACCAGGGAAATTGAAATTGCATAAATTGATTCCTGCAAGTATTTTAAAAAGAGCTAATTTTTTAAGTTATTGGTTTTTCGGAGTGGAAAATAAATCTGAAAAGCAGTTGTTAAAAAGCATTTTAAAAGATACCGATTCAATATTTTTAAAATGGGCATTGGATAAAATAGTAACTTGGAAAAATACAGTAACTAAGAAAGGTCTAATTCATATTCATGGCACATCTGATAGAATTTTGCCTCTTAAATTTGTTAAAGCTGATTTTAAAATTAAAAATGGCGGTCATTTTATGACATTAAACAAAAATATAGAATTATCAAATTTAATAGAAAGTATAATTACATAATTCGTAATTTGAAATTCGTAATTAAATAAAGGCTGCGTAGTTCAACTGGATAGAATATCAGATTTCGGCTCTGAGGGTTGGGGGTTCGAATCCCTTCGCGGTCACAAAAAAATGCCAATCATATAAATTTGAAAGGCATTTTTTCATCTATAAATTATTTATTACAAATTAGGAATTCTTAAAACTTGACCTGGATAAATTTTATCAGGATGTTCCAACATAGGTTTGTTGGCTTCAAAAATAACATCATATTTTTGAGGATCACCATAATATTTATCTGCAATTTTAGACAACCAATCTCCTGAAACTACCGTATGATATCTTGCTTCTGGCTCTGGAGTTGCTACTGTCATATTATTATCCACAGTATCTACACCTTCAACATTTCCTAACGTTAAAGCAATTTTTTCAGCATCGGCTTGTTTTTCTACTTCACCAGTTACTACAACATCATCGCCACGCAATGAAATTTTAATAGTTTTAAATGGCAAACCCATAGATTGTACGTGAGCTAATAAAGCACTAGCTTTTAATTGTGCCTTTTCCTCCGCAGGCGCTTCTTCCACATTTCTTCCAAAAAGTTTTGCACCCGCATTTTTCATAAATGAAATTAATCCCATAATAGTTTTTTTTAAGTTATTTTAATAAAAAATAAATTTAGTAAAAATTATCAAGCAATTTGAAAAAAATATTTGTGTTTAAAATCTATTAAACTAGTTTACTAAAACGTTAAACTTATCTTAACTTAACCATATTATTTACTCATCAATTTAATTAAATTTTAAATTATATTTATATTCGCATCACAAAAAATTATATCAATTATGAAAAAGATTATTTTATCCTTAATTTTAACTATTATGCTTGTTCCTACAAGTGTTAAGGCAGATGAAGGAATGTGGTTTTTAATGTTTATTGAACGTTTAAACCATCGCGATATGCAAAAAATGGGATTGCAATTAACTGC
>NZ_JANLVD010000034.1:0-34542 GCF_031363805.1 Flavobacterium sp.
TCTGTATCTATTTATTCTGCCTCTTACCGTCTTGACCATTATCTTGATTTAATTATTTCTAAAAATTTAAAACAAAAAAAGAGACACATTTCTGTATCTCTTCTTGAGGCATCGTCCGGACTCGAACATTATCTTTAATTAATTTTTTCTAAAAATTTAAAACAAAAAAAGAGACACATTTCTGTATCTCTTCTTGAGGCATCGTCCGGATTCGAACCGGAGTAGGAGCTTTTGCAGAGCCCAGCCTAGCCGCTCGGCCACGACGCCATTTATTTAGCGGATTGCAAATATAAGAAAAAAGTTATTAGTCAAAACACAAAACTCAAAAAGTTTTACTTTTCGTAATTCGTAATTAATAATTCGTAGATAACTCTAGTTTCTATATTCTTCCATTTCAATAGTAACAGCTTCAACATCACCACCAATAGGCGGATTTACTTTAGAAACCGCCACAATAATTCTGGAAACCGAAGCTATTTCCTTAAAAATTTTTGTAATAATTCTATGGGCAACGTGTTCTAATAACTGAGATCTAATGGCCATTTCTTCCACCACAATTTTGTTTAAAAGAACATAATCTACCGTATCCTTTAGATCATCTGTTTCAGAGGATTTTCTTAAGTCAGTTTTAATTTCAAGATTTACAATATAATCAGATCCAATTTTAGATTCCTCAACAAGACAGCCGTGATAAGAGAAAGTACGTATGTTTTTTAATTTTATAATTCCCATTTTGAGTTTATTTGTGGATTTGTTTGTTTGACAATATCATTTTAGTATTCAATTTAGTCAATCATTTATAAAATAACCAAATCAACGATTAACCAAATAGCCAACATTTATTTATCTTTGCTAAAATTAAACAAAATTATGTCAACCGAAGAGAAATCACTTCATTTCCTAGAACAAATTATAGAAGACAGTTTAGCAAGCGGTTTTCCTCAAGATAAATTACGTTTTCGTTTTCCGCCAGAACCAAATGGATATTTGCATATTGGCCATGCCAAATCTATTTGTCTAAATTTTGGATTGGGATTAAAGTACAATGCGCCAGTAAACTTGCGTTTTGACGATACAAATCCTGCCAAAGAAGAGCAAGAATATGTAGATGCAATTAAGGAAGATTTACTTTGGTTAGGGTTCAATTGGGCAGAAGAACGTTATGCATCGGACTATTTTCAACAATTGTACGATTGGGCAGTTGCGATGATTAAAAACGGAAAAGCTTATGTGGACAGTCAATCGTCTGAAGATATGGCAATTCAAAAAGGAACGCCAACACAACCAGGAGTTGATGGACCATTTAGAAACCGTTCGGTTGAAGAGAATTTACAACTTTTTGAAGCGATGAAAAACGGAGATTTTCCTGAAGGAAGTCACGTTTTAAGAGCTAAAATTGATATGACTTCTACCAATATGTTGATGCGTGATCCATTGATGTACAGGGTTTTGCATCGTCATCATCACAGAACTGGAAACGATTGGAAAATTTATCCCATGTATGATTATGCGCACGGTGAAAGTGATTATATCGAACAAATTTCACATTCCATTTGTACTTTAGAATTTGTAATGCACCGTGAATTGTACAATTGGTTTTTAGATCAAATTTATTCTGAACTTGTTTCAGAATCTAATGAACTTGTTTCAGGTTCTAATGATAAAAAAGTGCGTCCAAATCAATACGAATTTGCACGTTTCAATTTGAATTACACCGTAATGAGCAAACGAAAACTGTTGCAATTGGTTGAAGAAAAACTAGTTAATGGTTGGGATGATCCAAGAATGCCTACAATTTCCGGTTTACGTCGTCGTGGTTATACCTCTAAATCTATTAGAAATTTTTGTGAAACTATTGGAGTTGCGAAACGTGAAAATATAATTGATGTCTCGCTTTTGGAGTTTTGTTTGCGTGAAGATTTAAACAAATCTGCACCAAGAGTTATGGCAGTTTTAGATCCTGTAAAGTTGGTAATTATCAATTATCCAGAAGGAAAAGAAGAATGGTTGGATGCCGAAAATAATCAGGAAGATGAAAGCGCTGGATTTAGAAAAGTTCCTTTTTCAAGAGAATTATATATTGAAAGAGAAGACTTTCTTGAGGTTGCACCAGCTAAATTTTTTAGATTGAGTATTGGAAACGAAGTACGTCTTAAAAACGGATATATCATTAAAGGTGAAAGTGTTACTAAAGATTCAAACGGAACTATTACCGAAATTCAAGTAACGTATGATGAAGATTCACGTTCTGGAAGTGGAAGTGAAGCAAGTCAAAGAAAAGTTGCTGGAACATTGCATTGGGTTTCTATTTCGCATGCTATTGAAGCCGAAGTTCGTTTGTATGATAGATTGTTTATAGATGAAGCGCCAGATTCTCACAAAGAGAAAAATTTCTTAGATTTTATGAATAAATCATCATTAGAAATTGTAAAAGGATTTGTAGAACCAAGTCTTGCCGATGTAAAACCGAATGATAAATTTCAGTTTCAACGATTGGGTTATTTTAATGTTGATAAAGATTCAACGGCTACAAAATTAGTTTTTAACAAAACTGTTGGACTAAAAGATGCATGGGAAGAAAAAGGTAAAAAAGAAGAAAATTTATTGATGAATACCTTAAAGGAAATCAATAAATATGTAAAAGAAAAAGACGAAAATGCAGCCGAAATAATCTTAAATCCAATTATTGAAAACATAAAAAGTATTGATAATTATAGTTTGATAATCAATACAATTCTAAAAAATATCAAGAACGACAATAATGCATTATTGTTTGCCAATTTAGTTTTGAAATATTCAGATAAAGTATCTGCAAAAGATATCGAAATTGAACAATTAACAAAGTTATATTCAATGTCATTAAAAAGTCAATTGTTTTCTGCTCGAATTGCATCAATTGAAAACTTAAAAAATGATTCTGAGAACTTTTCTAATTTTCAAACACAATTATCAGAATTGAAAAATTCAGAGAAAAATGAAAAGGTTTTGGGATTATTGAAAACGATTTAGTTTTAAACTATAGAATTTACAAATGAAAAACTCAATTAATAGTGGGTTTTTCTTATTATTATCAAAATCTATTGTTATTTATTTTCTATAGAAATTTCTAATTATAATTGGCTTTTATAATCAGCTTTTAAGCGATTTTAAATTGCTTTTGTTGTCATTTTACGTTGAAAGAATAAACGTTTGGTAAAGCTTTTTATTTGATGTATTTATTAAAAATCACTCAAGTTTTAGACAATTTGTTTACTGTTTACAGTTTATAGTAAACAGTAAACTATAATGTATTATATTTGTTTACTATTTACAGTTTACAGTAAACTATAAACAATAAATTATGAGTTTTAAAAATAAATTACAATCTTTTTTTGAAGAAAAAAAAGAATTGAGTGTAAATGAAATTACAACTGAATTCAATATCTCTAAACAATACGTTCATAGAGTTTTAAATCAATTAGTAGAAAATAACAAAATAGAAAGAATTGGTCTTCCTCCAAAAACGATTTATAAACTAGTTTCGCGAATAGGAAATAATCATAATGAATCTATAGAATTATCTACTAAAGCAAACATATCCTTTTCAGCAACAATTATAAAATCTGATAAGTTAACTTTTTTAGAGTCTAATTTTCTTTTAATTACTGAACTTGGAGAAATGTTAACAGGAATTAAAGCTTTCGATAATTGGTGTCAAAAACGAAAACTACCGTTAGAAAAAACTATTGACGAGTTTATTTTAACCAAAGATAAATACAATCAATACATTGATAAAAATGGATTAATTTCTGGTTTAGATAAACTAAAAAGCACCAAAGGTTATGATAAAATCTTTATGGACGAACTGCTTTACCTAGATTTTTACGCCATTGAACGATTTGGAAAAACAAGATTAGGAACGATTCTTCATTATGCAAAACAAGGTCAGAATAAAATGTTAATGACCATTTTGATAAATGAAATCAAAGAGAAAATAAATATCATACTTTCAGTTTATAAAATTGATGCTATTGCTTATGTTCCACCAACTATAAAACGTGAAACACAGTTGATGAAAGTTTTGGCAAACGGATTAAAAATTAATTTGCCAAGTATTGAAATTCAAAAAATTGGAGGAATTATTCCTGTGCCACAGAAATCTTTAAATAAAATAGAAGAACGAATTAACAACGCCGAAAACACATTTGTTGTAAAAGGAAATGTTTCTTACAATACTATTTTATTAATTGATGATGCAGTTGGTTCTGGATCGACTTTAAACCAAATAGCAGGAAAAATTAAAAACAAACAATTGGCTAAAAATGTAATTGGTCTTGCAATTGTGGGAAGTTATAAAGGATTTGATGTAATTACAGATGTATAAAAAAGAGCTCATTTTTCAATGAACTCTTTTTAGGAAAATTTACAAAAACTATTGTTTTATTTCATTAGCTTCCGATGTGTCAGACGGATTATAATCTGTAGAAGTATGATTTTTAGATTTTACTCTCGGCGTTTGTTTTTTCATTTGTTCTCCAATTATATTGGTAGCTGCAAAACTTGTCACCATTGTGTTTAGCATATCGCTTGCCGCTTGTGGAGAATTGGGTAATAAAATTAAGTTTGAATTGGTATCGGCTCCAATAGCTTGTAAAGTATCATAATGTTGAGTGATTACAATAAGCGCAGATGCTTCTTGAGAATTAATTCCAACTTCATTCAAAACCGCTACACTTTCTACCAATCCACGAGCAATTTCACGACGTTGATCTGCAATACCTTGACCTTGCAATTTTTTACTTTCGGCTTCAGCTTTGGCCTTAGCAACGATTCTAATACGTTGTGCTTCAGATTCAAACATGGCTGCAGTTTTTTCTCTTTCTGCAGCATTGATACGGTTCATAGCGTTTTTAACCTGAATATCTGGATCAATATCTGTTACCAAAGTATTTATGATATCATAACCATAAGTGGTCATAGCTTCATTTAACTCACGTTTTACCGCAATAGCAACATCATCTTTTCTAAGAAAAACATCATCCAAAATCAACTTTGGTACTTCGGCTCGAACCACATCAAATACATAAGCGGTAATTTGATCGTGAGGATATTCTAACTTATAAAATGCTTCGTATACATGTTCTGTAATCACTTTAAACTGAACAGAAACTTTCATTTTGACAAAAACATTGTCTTTGGTTTGTGTTTCGATAATGACATCCAATTGTTGAATTTTCAAATTCACACGACCCGCAATTTTGTCTATAACAGGCAATTTGAACTGCAAACCCGACTGTCTTATGCCATTAAATTTTCCAAAACGTTCAATAACCACAGCGGTTTGTTGTTTTACAGTAAAAAATGAAGACATAAAAATAAAAAAGATTATACCTATAAAGGCATACAAAAAGAAGTTTTCCATATTTTTTTAATTTTGTTTATACTAGTTGTACGTAAAAGTATTAAGTTTGTTACAATAAAAAATTGATATTATGAAAACATATTTATTTATTATAATTGGTTTATTTTCGGCAACGCTTTCTGCCCAACGAAACAGAGATTCGAATCGTATTGGAATTTCATTTGGATTGAATCAATTTAATTTGAATACAAGTAATTTTGATGCAAAATCTGAAATTGGTTTTCAAGGCGGACTATCTGTTCGAGGAAATTTTTATAATGATTTTGATATGGTATTTGGAATGCAATTTTCTGAATTTAAATTTTCTACAGATACTAAAGAGCTACTTACTTCAAAAGTTCAAACAGTAGAATATAAACTGCAAGGTGTTCAGATTGTTCTATTGCCAAGTTATAAAATTGTAGAAAATCATTTGAGTGTTGAAGCGGGACCAGTTTTTCAACTGAATGATAAATTTAAATTTAATAACAATTATGAAGACAATAGACTTGTGAGCAATCCATCATTGACCGCCAAAGATATTGTTGAAGTTTCTAAATTCAATTTTAACTTTGCAGTAGGTTTAACAGCCGGTGTGAGACATTTTCGATTGCATTTGGAGCATCAATTTGGTATCAATAATATGTTGAGCAAATTGAATGATCAAGATATTATCAATAAGCCAAATTTTAAAGGAAATGCTGGAATAAGCTCTGTGAGTTTGATTCTTTATTTATAGTTTAAAATAGAATTTTTAATAAATAAGCCTCCAAATTTTGGAGGCTTTATTTTTATAGTGTTGCTATCGCTTTCTCAATTCGCTTAATACTTTCTTCTTTTCCAATCATCTCCACAATATCAAATAAATGTGGTCCTTTAAGCGCGCCAACTAAACTTAATCGAAACGGCTGCATCACTTTCCCCATTCCAATTTCATTTTCTGTCATCCAGTTTTTGACGATAGTTTCTATATTTAATGATGTAAAATCTTCAATTAAATTTAAAACGACGATCAATTGTTTCATTAATTCTAATGTGTCTTCTTTCCAATTTTTTACTGCTTTTTCATCGTAAGATTTTGGAGTTTCAAAGAAATAATCAGACAAATCCCAAAATTCTGAAACAAAATTGGCTCGTTCTTTTATAAGCGAAACTATTTTCACAAGTTTATCCTTCTCTACAGATAGATTCTTCTTTAAAAGAATTGTAATGAAGTTATTTGCCAAACTTTCATTAGATTGCTTTTGCAAATACTGATGATTAAACCATTTGTTTTTCTCAGGATCAAACTTCGCTCCTGCTTTGTTAACTCTTTTTAAATCGAATTTTTCTACCAATTCCTCTAATGAAAATATTTCTTGCTCCGTTCCGTCATTCCAACCTAGCATAGCCAAGAAATTAATTACAGCTTCTGGGAAAAATCCAAGTTCTTTGTAACCCAATTGTGTTCCTTCGTTTGTAGTCCATTCCAATGGAAATACTGGAAAACCTAATTTTTCGCCATCACGTTTGGATAATTTTCCATTTCCAACGGGTTTTAATATCAATGGCAAATGTGCAAACTCAGGTGCTTCCCAACCAAAAGATCGATACAATAAAACATGCAATGGCATCGATGGCAACCATTCTTCACCACGAATCACATGCGATGTTTCCATTAAATGATCATCGACAATATTCGCCAAATGATAGGTTGGCATACCATCACTTTTAAACAAAACTTTATCGTCTAGAAGACTGGTTTCAAATTTTATATCGCCACGAATAATGTCTTGTAAGTGTAAAGTTTCACCAACAGGTGTTTTAAAACGAATAACAAAATCTTCGCCAGAAGCTATTCTTTTTTGAGTTTCTTCTGCAGAAATGGTTATAGAATTGTCTAACCTTTCGCGTACAGTATGATTGTAAATAAATGTATTTCCAGCTGCTTCGGTTGTTTTTCTTAAGTTGTCTAGACTTTCTGCAGTATCAAATGCATAATAGGCATTTCCCGAAGCAATTAATTTATCAGCATATTGCTTGTACAAATACTTTCTTTCGCTTTGACGGTAAGGACCAAATTTTTCATTTTTTCCGACGGTTTCATCTGGAGAAATGCCCAACCATTCCAGCGAATCTAAAATATATTTTTCTGCTCCCGCAACAAATCGGTTTTGATCTGTATCTTCTACTCTCAAATAGAAAATCCCATTATGCTTCTTAGCAAATAAATAATTAAATAATGCAGTACGAACACCACCTATATGTAAAGCTCCAGTTGGACTTGGTGCAAAACGCACACGAACTTGTTTAGACATTTTATTGAATTTTGTTGCAAAGATAAATTTTTAACCACAAAGTTCACAAAGAAGGCACAAAGTTCTCTATAATTTTGAACTTTGTGCCTTACTTTTTTATTGTCTTTTTGTGAATTACTTTGTGTAATATAGGTTTAGATAATCTTGGATTAACAGTAAAATTTACAAGCATAAAGTTCCTTATAATTTTTGATTTTTCTTAGTGAACTTCGTGAATTACTTTGCGCTCTTTGTGTTTAAGACTTCATATCAACCGGCACTCTTTTATTCATTACAGCAAACCAAAGTGGCGGAATAAAAGACATGACCATACTCGTTGGATATCCAAAAGGCATTTGTGGCGAAACATCATGATATTCCAAAATTTGATATTCTTTTTGTGATTTGTAATGATGATCGCTGTGCCGAGTTAATTCATATAACACAATCCGACCCAATACATGATTCGAATTCCACGAATGTTTTTCGGAAACACGTTCGAATCTTCCAGAAGGCAGAATGTTTCTTTTTAATCCATAATGTTCAATATAATTGACGGTTTCAAGAACTAAAAACCCTATAATTCCTGCAAATAAAGCAACAATAGTTCCATTTATTGCAAAAAAAGTATAAATTAAAATCATATAAGTTATTTGAATGATGGTGAACCAAAACATATCACTTTTAAAAGCATAAAACGGGCGTTTTTCCATTTCATTCAATCTATTTTGTATTTTCCAAGCTTCTTTGTATGTTCCCGAAACCGTTTGCCACCAAAAAGCATATAATGTTTGATTGTATTTTGCAGTTGAAGGATCGTTTGGCGTAGAAACGTGCAAATGATGTCCATGATTGTGTTCTATAAAAAAATGAGTATAATGACTTGGAATCAATAGTATCTTCCCAAGAATTTTTTCGAACATTGTTTTGCGGTGTCCCAATTCGTGTGCAACATTAATTCCATTGGCACCCAAAATAACGCCTAAACTAAATATAATTCCAGCTATTTCAGTATAACTCAAATTGTTATTGGTAACTATGTATAATGAATAAAGCAAAGATCCATAAACAATAGGAACATTTAAATACAATAAAAAATCGAAAAACTTATTTTTGAGTCTGTTTTCTATTTCTTCCTTAGAATAATTATTCGTATTTACTGGCATCAATGTTTCTGCAATGGGAATCATTACAAAAGCGTAAATCATGGCTGACCAAACCCAAAAACCCTGATAATGAATGCCTAACATTCCAATTATCGGAACCGAATATGCCCATAAATATTTCATAGTTTTATATTTTTACATAAAATTACAAAACTTTTTTTAATGTTTTGATATTCAACAAAAATTGTAACTTTATAGGTTATAAATTAAATAGATTTATTTTGGATTCTAAAGCAGTCATTTTTTCAAAATTAGAACAGTTTATCAAGAAATATTACACAAACGAATTGCTTCGTGGAACTATTTTCTTTGTAGGGTTGGGATTGATATATCTTTTCGCAACCAGTTTTATAGAATATTTTCTTTGGTTGAAACCAATGGGAAGAACGTTTCTTTTTGTGTTATTCATTATGGTTCAATTATTTCTATTGGCAAGATTTATAGTTTTTCCTACAATTAAACTTTTTAAACTTCAAAAAGGAATTGATTATAATGAAGCATCGAAAATTATAGGAAATCATTTTTCAGAAGTGAGTGATAAGTTGACTAATTTTCTGCAACTTTCAAATGATAATAGCAAATCTGAATTGTTATTGGCATCGATAAATCAAAAAGCGAATTCGTTGCAACCCATTCCTTTTACCAATGCAATTGATTTTAGTAAAAATAAAAAGTTTTTGCCAATAGCATTAATTCCGATGTTGTTTTTCCTATTTCTTATGCTTTCTGGTCAACAAAAATATTTAACCGAAAGTATGAATCGTGTTGTTAATTATAAACAACAATTCCTTCCTCCTGCTCCTTTTGCTTTTGTAATTTCAAATAAAATTTTGCAAACAGAACAGAACAAAGATTTTGTTTTGAAAGTAAAAACTATTGGAAATGTATTTCCAGAAAAGGCAATGATTTTTATAGAAGATGAAAGTTATTTTATGGAAAGCAACAAAGCGGGCGAATTTCAGTTTGTATTATCAAAACCAGTGCAAGATATAAACTTTCACATTCAAGCAAACAACGTTTCCTCGAAAGATTACACTTTAAATGTAATTACCGTTCCAGCGATTGCCAATTTTGAAATGCAATTGAGTTTTCCAAATTATCTCAATAAGAAATCTGAAACCATTAAAGGTACTGGAAATGCAATTGTGCCCGAAGGAACACAAGTTACTTGGAAAATTAATACTTTGGCCACACAAGATGTTAATTTAATTGAAAACAATAAATTGTTTTCTTTTGCAAAATATGGTGGCGTTTTTAGTTTATCAAAAAGCATTTTTCAAAACAGTAATTATGAAATTTTGACTTCTAATAATGAAATTAAGAATTATGAAAAATTAAATTATGCGATTAATGTGGTTAAAGACCAATTTCCAACGATTAAAGTTGGTATGGCTGCGGATAGTTTAAAAGGTTCAAAAGAGTATGTTTTGGGACAAATATCTGATGATTATGGTTTGTCAAAACTGAATGTTGTTTATTTCCCAAAAGACAATCCACAAGCAATTAAAAAAGGTATTATCGGTGTCAAAAAAGACATTTATGACCAGTTTGTATTTTCTTTTCCAAGCACTTTACCTATTGTGGATGGTGTTGCTTACGAATATTACTTTGAAATTTTTGATAACGATGCTATTCATCATTATAAAAGTACAAAATCTTCCGAATTTTCTTATCGTGAATCTACATTAGAGGAGAAAGAAAATGAAAATCTAAAACAGCAAAATGACAATATCAACAGCCTTGAAAAATCATTGAATGCACAAGAAAAGCAAATGTCTGAATTGGACAAGTTGCAAAAAAACAACAAAGAAAAGAAAGATCTTGATTATAAAGATCAACAAAAAATAAATGATTTCTTGAAACGTCAAAAAAACCAAGATGAATTAATGAAAGATTTTTCTGAAAAGATAAAGGAAAATCTAGAAAAATTTAAATCACAACAAAAAGATCCAGAAAAGGAATTATTGAAAGAGCGTTTGGAAAAATCTGAAAAAGATTTGGAAAAAAACCAAAAACTTTTGGAAGAACTAAACGAACTCAATAAGAAATTGGAAAATGAAGAGCTGTTCGACAAGATTGAAAAATTTCAACAAAAAAGCAAGAATCAAAAAAAGACATTAGAACAATTGGTCGAATTAACCAAGCGTTATTATGTTGAAAAGAAAGCCGAAGAATTGGCAGAACAGCTTGAAAAGTTAGCTGATAAGCAAGAAGAACTTTCAGATTCAAAAGATAAAAATACAGAAGAAAAACAAAACGATATAAACAAAGAATTTGACAAACTTCAGAAAGAACTTGAAGAATTACAAAAAGAAAACAACGAGCTCAAAAAACCATTAGACATTCCTTCTGATAAAGAAAAAGAAAAAAGCATTAAGGAAGACATGAAAAAGGCTTCTGATGAATTGCAAAAAAATCAAAAAGAAAAAGCATCACCAAAGCAAAAAAGCGCTGCTAAGAAAATGAAACAAATGTCAGAATCCATGCAATCTGAAATGGATGGTGGCGAAAAAGAACAACTTGAAGAAGATGTTGAAATGATGCGTCAAATATTAGACAATTTACTGGCTTTTTCTTTTTCTCAAGAAAATTTAATTAAGAATTTCAAATCGTTAAACAACAATGCATCGCCATCATTCTCTAAGTATTTAAAAACACAACAAGATTTAAAACAACAATTCAAACATGTCGACGATAGTTTGTTTTCCATGTCTCTTCGTAATCCAAAAATCAGCGAGAAAATAACAGAAGAAATAGGCAAAGTGTATTATAATATTGATAAAAGTATCGACATGTTTGCAGAAAACAACATTTCTCGCGGCGCTTCTTCTCAACAATTTTCACTAACAAGTGCCAACAATTTAGCCAATTTTTTAAGTGATATTTTAAATAGCATGCAAATGTCATTGTCTAGCATGGGTTCTGGAAAACCAAAACCTGGCAAAGGTCAAGGTGAAGGAATGCAACTTCCTGACATTATTAAAAAACAACAAGGTTTGGGTGACAAGATGAAAGACGGCCAAAAGAAAGGCACTAAACCTGGCGACAAGCCAGGCGATAAACCGTGTGAAAAACCAGGCGAAGGCAAAGAAGGAAAATCTGGTAAAGATGGTAAAACAGGTAAAGATGGCAAGTCAGGGAAAGATGGCAAGACTGGAAAAGACGGAAAATCTGGACAAGGAAATGAAGGCGATGGCAATGGCGAAAATGGTCAGGATGGTGAAGGAGATGCCAAAGTAGTTTTAGATATTTTGAAAGAACAGCGCCAACTTCGAGATGCGTTACAAAAGGAATTGGAAAAAAATGGATTAGGAGGTGCTGGACAAAATGCTTTGGAACAAATGAAGCAAATAGAAAAGCAATTAATAAACAAAGGTTTTTCTAACGATGCTATTCAGAAAGCTTTGAATTTGAAGTATGAATTACTCAAATTGGAAAAGGCAATTCAGGAGCAAAATCAAGACACTAAACGTCAATCCAATACCAATAAAAAAGATTTTAACAGCACCGCCAATCCGTTACCGCTTAAGCTACAAGAATATTTAAATAGTATTGAAATTTTAAACAGACAAACACTACCTTTGCGCTCGAATTTTAACCGTAAGGTTCAAGAATATTTTAAAGAAAATGATTAGTTTCAATTACGAATTGGATTTTGAAATACAAAATGAAGAACAATATTCCAGTTGGATTTCAAATGTTATAATATCTGAAGATAAATTAGAAGGCGAGATAAACTATATTTTTTGCAAAGATGATTATCTCTTGGATTTGAATCAAAAACACTTGAATCACGATACCTTAACTGATATTATAAGTTTCGATTATTCACTCGGTAATGAAATTCACGGCGATATTTATATTTCTATAGAAAGAGTTCGTGAAAACGCAGAGGATTTCAAAGTTTCTTTCGAAGAAGAATTAAGTCGGGTTATGATTCACGGCATTCTCCACTACTGCGGATTCAAAGATAAAACAGAATCTGATGAACAATTGATGAGAACAAAAGAAGAGGAAAAAATGAAAATGTTTCACATGAAACATATTTAATTACTAATTACGAATTATGTTCCACGTGAAACAAATATTATTTTGCAATTAATTTTTTTCATATAAAACAATATTTTGTAAAGTTTTGAATCGTAATTCATAATTTTTAATTCGTAATTCATTTAAAAGTTCCACGTGGAACAAAGCATGATTTGAATTACAATAGCGATCAAAATTCGTAATTTGTAATCTGTAATTCATAATTAAAAAATATGTTTTTAGAAGAATATGATGTTATAGTTGTTGGTGCAGGTCACGCAGGTTGCGAGGCTGCTGCGGCATCTGCAAATTTGGGTTGCTCTACCCTATTGGTTACAATGAGTTTGCAAAACATTGCACAAATGTCTTGCAATCCGGCAATGGGCGGAATTGCTAAAGGTCAAATAGTTCGTGAAATTGATGCGCTTGGAGGTTATTCAGGAATTATTTCAGATAAAACGGCTATTCAATTCAAGATGCTTAATAAGTCGAAAGGGCCAGCTATGTGGTCACCAAGGGTTCAAAGCGATAGAATGCGTTTTTCAGAAGAGTGGCGTTTGATGTTGGAAGAAACAAAAAATCTGGATTTTTATCAAGAAATGGTCTCGGGAATGGTTATCGAAAACAACAAGGTTTTGGGTATTAAAACGTCTTTGGGATTGACTATTCGAGCCAAATCTGTTGTGTTAACAAACGGAACTTTCCTCAACGGATTAATACATATTGGCGACAAACAATTTGGTGGTGGCAGAGCTGGCGAAAGTGCAGCCTACGGAATTACAGAAGATTTAATAAAAGTGGGCTTTGAATCAGGAAGAATGAAAACTGGAACGCCACCTCGAGTAGATGGTCGTTCTTTGGATTATTCTAAAATGAACATAGAATCTGGTGATGCTCATCCTGATAAATTTTCATATTCTGATGTTACCAAACCACTATCTCATCAAAGAGATTGTCATATGACCTATACTTCTCCTTTGGTGCACGATTTGTTGCGTGAAGGTTTCGACCGTTCGCCCATGTTCAATGGAAGAATAAAAAGTCTTGGACCAAGATATTGCCCGTCTATTGAAGATAAAATTAATCGCTTTGCTGATAAAGACCGACATCAATTATTTATAGAGCCTGAAGGTTGGAAAACTTGTGAGGTTTATGTAAATGGGTTTTCTACTTCGCTTCCTGAAGATATTCAATTCAAAGCATTACGTTCTGTTGTAGGTTTTGAAAAAGTAAAATTCTTTCGTGCAGGTTATGCTATAGAATATGATTACTTCCCTCCTACGCAACTCAAACATACTTTGGAAACAAAATTGGTCGATGGATTGTATTTCGCTGGACAAATAAATGGGACAACGGGTTACGAAGAAGCAGCTTCTCAAGGATTGATGGCGGGAATCAATGCAGCACTAAAAGTTCAGGAAAAAGAACCTATGATTCTAAAACGCGATGAAGCTTACATTGGTGTTTTGATAGATGATTTAATTACCAAAGGAACCGAAGAACCTTACAGAATGTTTACTTCTCGTGCAGAATTTAGAACTTTATTACGTCAAGACAATGCAGATTTTAGATTGACGCCAATGTCGAATAAAATTGGTTTGGCATCTGAAGCTCGTTTGAAACGAATGGAACACAAGCTAAATGAATCTGAAAAAATGGTCGCGTTTTTTAAAGAAACTAGCATTACTCCTGCCGAAGCCAATCCAGTTTTAATTTCCAAAGAAACAGCAGAAGTCAATCAAACAGACAAGATTTTTAAAATATTATCTCGTCCTCAAATAGATTTAAATGATGTTTTAAAATTTGAAAATGTATCAACATACGTCTCACAAAACAATTTGGATCAAGAAATTTTAGAACAAGCCGAAATACAAGTCAAGTATTCTGGGTATATAGATAAGGAAAGAGCCAATGCGGAAAAACTAACTAGATTGGAAGATGTGAAAATTCCACTTGATTTCGATTTCCATCAAATCAAATCTATGTCTATAGAAGCCAAACAAAAGCTTTCTAAAATTAGACCAATTACCATTTCTCAAGCTTCTAGAATTTCAGGTGTTTCACCAAGTGACATTTCGGTGTTGTTGGTTTTTATGGGAAGGTAAATTAATTACGAATTACGAATTTCAAATTACGATAAATGCTCGTAATTTGAAATTCGTAATTCGTAATTAAAATTGTTCCACGTGAAACTTAATGTAAAATTTTATAAATCTTAAGTCAAAAATCAAAAATCATAAATCAAATGGATTTTTCAACTAAACCAGTTTACATCAAAGTAAAAGATTATTCAATATCAAAAGAAAATTTTGAATTGTTGATGGATGATGAGTTTCAATTATTAAAAACCTATCCGCAACCTTCATTGGATATTCTTCCAAAATATTATGAAAGCGAAGATTATATTTCTCACACTGATAGTAAACGATCAATGTTTGAAAAAATATACCAAATTATAAAATCCTATTCTTTAAATAAAAAAGTAAGTTTAATCAATTCTTATCATTCTCAAAAAGGAAGTCTACTAGATATTGGATCTGGAACTGGAGATTTTTTAGCCACAGCCAAAAATTCAGGTTGGAAAATTACTGGAATAGAACCCAATGAAAAAGCAAAAAATATTGCTATTTCAAAAGGTGTAACTTTTGCCGATAGTTTAGAAAAAATTAAGAATAGCTCATTCGATGTCATTACCATGTGGCACGTTTTGGAACATGTTCCTAATCTAAAAGAACAAATTTCAGAATTAAAACGATTACTCAAACCAAATGGTACTATTATAATTGCTGTTCCAAACTTCAAATCCTACGATGCAAAATATTATAAAGAATTTTGGGCCGCCTATGATGTTCCACGACATTTATGGCATTTCTCAAAAATTGCCATCGAAAAATTATTTGCCAAACAAGATTTAAAACTCATTAAAACACTTCCTATGATTTTTGATAGTTTTTATGTTTCACTTTTATCCGAAAAATATAAAAATGGCAAAATGAATTTTTTCAAAGCTTTTTACATCGGATTAAAGTCAAATATGGTTGGAAAGCGAACATTTGAATATTCCTCCCACATTTACGTGATAAAAAACCACTAAAAATCATTTTAAAGCGATTTAAACAAAGGTTACACAACAAAACATACAAATACTTCCCAAAAAAGTGATTTTGGCTTAAAGCGAAGCTAAAAAAGCAAGTTTTAATAGCAAAAAACAATAATTGTTTAAAAAACAATAATATTTAGTTATAATCATTAAAAGATTAAAAGATTGAAGAATTGAAAAGATTAAAAATTTAAAATCGAAAATTCAAAATATCGAAATATCGAATTACCGACTCCTTAAAAAAAATCTAACCATCTAACATTTCAAATAATCTAAAATTTATTACATTTACCAAAATTTAAAAATCAACAAATTTAAAAATGAAAAAAATCGTATTATTAGCAACAATTGCACTAACCATAATTTCTTGTAACGAAACACCAAAAACAAAAGATTTTAAAACTGCCTATGTTGATACCGGAAAAATGATGGAACAATATACAGAGGCAAAACAATTGGACGAAAAATACAAAACCAAAGGCGAAGTGATGGGGCGTGAACTTGAAGTAGCCACCAAAAACCTAAAAGCCGAAATGAATAGTTTTCAACAAAATGCTGTGGCAAAAGGTCAGGCTTGGGCACAACAAAAAGGAGCCGAATTGCAACAAAGAGAACAACAATTACAATATGCACAGCAAGGAATGTTGCAACAATTGCAACAAGAAAGCGGCAAAGAAATGGACACTTTGGTAAAATCTGTGAAAAAATTAATCAAAGATTATGGCAAAGAAAAAGGCTACGATTATATTTACGGAACTGGCGATGCGGCCACTGTTTTATACGCAAAAGACACTTATGATATCACAAATGATGTCGTAAAAATGATAAACGATAAATTTGCTGCAAATCCAAAAACTGATAAAAAAGAAGAAAAAGCAGCAGAGAAAAAATAATCTCTTTCAAATAATATCAAAAACCTTCAACTTTAATGAGTTGGAGGTTTTTTTTGAAGCCAATCCAGCTTTCCGCTTCAAGCTCTTGTTCGGAAATAGTTTTTTCTAAGCCAAAAAAGGAGCTTCCTTTGGTCGCTCTTTTTCAGCAAGAAAAAATCTATTTCCGAAACTCGAGGCTTTTCGCTATAATCTGGGCTAAAAGTAGTTTTAACCAATAATTTTATGTAGTAAAACCAAATCTGTGAAAATTTGTTAAATCGGTGTTTGATTTTTCAATATTTTTGCCAAATAAATAAAAGCCAAAAATGGAAAATATATCTGCCGAAGCCAATTACACACTACAATTCATCAACCAAACCCAGCGAAACATATTCCTAACCGGAAAAGCAGGAACAGGAAAAACCACACTTTTAAGGGAAATTATTCAAACCACACATAAAAATTGTGTAGTGGTTGCTCCTACTGGAATTGCAGCTTTAAATGCTGGCGGCGTGACCATTCACTCTATGTTTCAGTTGCCATTTGGCGGATTTATTCCAGACAATACGATACCACAATTCTCGGAATATATCAAATTCGAATCGAAAGCAACATTGAATCGCAACTTTAGAATGAGCGGACTCAAAAAATCCGTAATCAAAAATATGGAATTGCTCATCATCGATGAAGTAAGTATGCTTCGTTCCGATTTGCTCGATGGAATCGATTTTATGCTTCAATCCATTCGAAAGAAAAAAACTCCTTTTGGTGGCGTTCAAGTACTTTTTATTGGCGATTTGTTGCAATTGCCGCCTGTTATTAAAGACGAAGAATGGAAAACACTACGCAATTATTACAAAGGAAAATTCTTTTTTCATTCGCATGTGGTGCAACAAAATCCACCTTTGTATATAGAATTATCCAAGATTTTTCGTCAAACTGACGAAGTTTTTATTGCCATTTTGAACAATCTACGAAACAACCGAATTTCGCCAGAAGACATTCAGAATTTGAACCAATATGTCAAACCAAATTTTGACCTCAAAGCCAACAAAGGCTACATCACACTTACAACCCACAACGCTAAAGCCGATGGAATGAACGCCAAAGCTTTAGAAGAACTGGAAGGAAAACAACACCAATACAAGCCTGAAATTACTGGGGATTTTCCAGATAAAATTTATCCAATAGACGAGCATTTGCAACTCAAAATTGGCGCACAAGTGATGTTTGTAAAAAACGATTTATCGCTTGAAAAACGTTATTTTAATGGAAAAATGGGTGTTATCAAATCATTGTCAGAAGCGGAGATTTTAGTCCATTTCCCTGAAGAAAACACCACTATTGAAGTCGAAAAATACGAATGGCAAAACATTCGATATTCGGTAAACAGCGATACCAAAGAAATTGAAGAAGAAACTTTAGGAACTTTTGTCCACTACCCTATCAAACTGGCTTGGGCGATAACCGTTCATAAAAGCCAAGGTTTGACGTTTGATAAAGCAACACTCGATGTGTCGCAAGTTTTTCAACCAGGACAAGCCTATGTTGCATTATCAAGATTGCGGAGTTTAGATGGTTTGGTATTGCTTTCGCCATTGCAAATGAACGGTATTTCAAACGATATTGACGTAATGGATTATGCAGAAAACAAAGCATCGGAAGAAAATTTAGCAAAATCGTTGCAACAAGAAACAAAAAAATTCTTGCATAATTATTTAAAATCTACTTTCGATTGGCATGATTTATCGCAAGAATGGCGCAATCATCAATACAGTTACAATGAAAAAGGAGAAAGTTCAGAAAAATCGAAACATTTTATTTGGGCAAAAACCCAAACCGATATTGTTGCAGATATTCAGGAACCTGCCAGAAAATTTTTGAATCAACTAGACAAACTTTTTAATACAGAACCTTTTAATATTCAATTTATTAAAGAACGAGTAGATGCTGCTTTTGGGTATTTTTTCAATCAAATGGATAAAATAGTTTATGACATTTTATGGAAAATAGAAGAAGTAAAACGCCTTAAAAAAGCAAAAATGTTGTTTGAAGATTTATCAGTTTTGGAAGAATTGCAAATCAAAGCCGTTTTACGATTGATGAAATCGAAATTATTGGTAAAAACAATAGCTTCAGGCGATGTAATTTCTAAAGAAAATCTGACTTCGCAAGAAATTAAAACCTACAAAGTCAATAAAGTAGATAGCATTCATGAAGAATTTAAACGATTAAATATTTCCCTTATCGACGATGATCTTGATGTGGAACGATACAGTAAGAAAAAAGGCGAACCCAAAGAAGCTAAAAAATCGACTGTTCAGGAAACTTATGAATTGTGGCAGCAAAAGAACACCATTAAAGAAATTGCAGCCATCAGAAAACTCACCCCACAAACCATTGGTGGACACTTGGCAAAGCTCATAGAATCTGGAACAGTTGCTATTACCGATGTTTTGCCAGAAGACAAAATTGCGGCTTTAGCGGAAGCTTTTTTTGGTTACAAAGAAGAAACTTTAAATCCGTTGAAAGAAAAATATGGAGACGAGTTCACTTGGGATGAATTAAAAATGTACAAGTCGAGTTTGAATATGGTTTAATGTTATGCCGCAACTCTTTGCAATATAATTTTACAAGGAAAATTTGATGTTACTTCAACACTATGACCTATAAACAAAGGAATTGATAAATAACTTCCTGGAACCAAAGGGTGTATTTCTTCGCCAATGGTAATATTGCAAGTGCCTTCCACAATGAGAAAATGCTCATATTCTTTATCATGAATTTCAATTGGCGCGCCATTTTTGAGCCAAATAATCATTGTAGTTACTTCTGGACTGGCACTTATAATTTTGGCATCAATTTCATCATCTTCATTATGGATATTAAGTTCTGGTTTGTCCAACCAAAATTTAAAATCTTCAATTTTAGAAGACTTAGTTAATGTGGGAGCTATTAGAAATTCTTCTCCACTTTTTAAACGTTCAGTATAGTTTATAGTAGCCATAATCATGGGCTTTACCGAAGGATCTATTTCTGGAGCCAGGGCAGTTGAATAAGTTTGAAGTGCGTTTATTATAGCATCTATCTCATTTTTAATTCTGATATTAGTTTCTGATAAAATTTTGATTTCCAACGACTCTTCATCGGTAGTTGCACCCATTACATAGAGTTCTAAAATCCCAGAATTTATATAATTTTCTATTTTATCCATTATGTTTGTTTTGAGGAAATTATATTTTTTTCCTTTAATTCAGCTCTTAATACTAAAAGTGCTTTTCGAATTCTTGTTTTCACGGTTCCAATTGGAATATTGAGTTCTTTGCTTATTTCCTCTTGAGTATAACCTTTGTAATAAGCCAATTCAATCAAAATTAAATGTTCTGCTTTTAATTTTTCAACTACTTTTTTCAGACCAATGGTGTCAATCGAATCATCTGCGATAGTTAGATTATTTAATGTATATACGTTAATATCTGTATTTTGGATTTTATTTTTGTTGTATTTAGATCTTTGGTAATCAATAGCCATATTTCTTGCTATATTGAGCATCCAAGTATACAGCCTTCCTTTTGAAGCATCATAACTATCAAAATTATCCCAAATTTTTAAGAATGTTTTTTGCAGAATATCTTCAGATTCTTCTTGTTCTTGAACAATAGAAAATATAACGCCAAACAAGGCTTTAGAATAATTGTCGTACAAATAGGCAAAAGCTTTTTGGTCTTTGTTTTTGATTAAAATAACTAAATCATCATTATTATATTGCATTTTTTGTTTAAAATTTGGATGTTTTTAATGTTGTTTTATTATTTTACAATTATTTAAAAATCTAACTCAACCAATAAACACCCATTAAGGCAGGAATTAAATAAATAACTATTGTTCTGGCACCGTCATAATCTTTGGCAATACGTTGTCCAAAAAGCAACATTAATAAAGTTATACAAGACAAACAAGCACCATATTTTCCAAAAGCAGTGCCGCCACTTATAGATATTTCAATAATACCCACAACACACAAAATACCTGTTACAATTTCAAGGAACAAAATTATTTTAAGTGATATGGAGACTTTATTGGCAAATAGGGTTCCAGAAAAATGTTCTGTCAACCAAGATAAATTACCTTTAAAATCGGTGAATTTATCATAACCAGACTGTAAAAAGGTGATGGCAAGAAATAATAAGACAAAAAGTGAGGCAAGGTTTTCCATATTTTTAGAGGTATTTATAATTCATTTTTATTTTTTTAACCACATAGGCAACTCATTGTTAATTAAATTTTTGGGTTGCAATTATTTTTACGGCTAATTCTTAACATCTGTCACACTGAGCTTGTCGAAGTGTTTTTGCGGTCTTCGACAAGCTCAGACTGACATTTTGGTTCAAATTGACTTTATTTTTTATGAATTAACCTAGTCAATTTTATAGACAAATCGGTCAAAACTATTTTGGCATTTCCATTGCGTTCTATATGATAAATAGCATCCGAAAGTTCTTTAAATATATCATTTATATTGTTTCCATTGACAAAAGGCGCAAATTTTTCAAAATTAAAACCAGCATCGGCAGCTTCAAAGTAAACCAATTTTTGCGTTTCATAATTAAATAGCAATGCTTGCCGAAATGTTTCGACACAAAAATGCAAAAATTTCTTTTGTGTTTCACGTCCTAAACTGGCTATTTGGTCGCTCCATAAAATTAGATCCTGAATTGCGGAAGCATTGCCTTTTGCCCTAAAAGCAGCACGAACCCAAGTAATAAACCAGGCTTCAAAAGGCAAATCATCGTTTTTATTTTTGCACAATTGCAAGGCTTTATTGTAGTTTCCTTGCGCTGAGTGTGCTATTTTTTGCGCTTTAATAGGTTCAATATTTTCATTGGCGATTAAAGCTTCTTGAATATCAATTTCAGACAATACCGAAAAATGCAATACTTGACAGCGAGAACGTATGGTTTGGATAATATCTTCTTCGTTTTCGGTAATTAAAATAAAAACGGTTTTATCTGTGGGTTCTTCGAGCAATTTTAGCAATTTGTTGGAAGCCGCCATATTCATTTTGTCGGCCATCCAAACAATCATAATTTTATAGCCACCTTCATACGCTTTTAGCGAAAGCGATTTTAAAACCTCTTGTGCATCATCGACCCTTATTTCTCCTTGTTTGTTTTTTACATCCAGAAATTCGTACCAATCAAATAAACTTCCGTAGGGTTTTTGTTTTAAAAAATTTCTCCAATCTGGCAAAAAATCAATGCTTTTGGGTTTGGTTTTTACACCTTCTGTGGTTACAGTTGGATATACAAAATGCAAATCCGGATGCGATAGTGTGTTGAATTTTAAATGACAAGCTTGATTTAAATCAGCATTTCCCCCAAGTATACCACACAATATTTCCTGCGCATAGGCAATCGCCATAGGCAAAACACCACAACCTTCTGCACCTACAAAAAGTTGCGCATGTGGTATTCGTTTTGCGTTAACGCTTTGATACAAATATTCTTTTAATTGGGAGTGACCTATAATATCTTTAAACAACATGCAACAAATATAGAAGAATACCGTTGTATTAACAAAATAAAACCAATTGTTAATAAAATAAAACTAGAATTGTTATTTTTACGTAAATTAGGAATATCAAAATAGCGTTCTGATTTTTTTTGTAACAAAAGTGGGCTCAAAATTAGGAACTTATAAAAAAATATCGCTACATTTGTGTCCGATTAAAGACAAAAAAAAGCGTTTAAACGCATCTTTTTACTTTATTTTTGTAGTTTTAAAGTTTTTTGGCACGCTTTTGGTATGTGTATAAAAAAATATAAATGCATTTGTATTTTTTATTACAGCTTTTAATTAAGTAATGCAAGTTTTTTAAAAATATTTATAAAAAAGTTATTAAAAACTTGTTATTCCAATTTAAAGGTATATTTTTGAACCATTAGAACTTTTTAATTAAAATTTTAAATTATTATTATTATGAAGAAAATTATTTTTTTAAGCTTATTCTTTTTTATCGCCATAGGTACTGCAAATGCACAACCTAAAAAGCCAAAAAGTATTATCAGCACTGGTGCTGCCATGAAAAAATTTCATGAAAAAAACGAATTGGATGTGATGAAAAAAGGCGAATTACTAGAACTGTATGTAGAACGTATCAAGGTTTTGATAAACACACTTCCGTATATTGCATTGACTACCAAAGCAGGAGTTACTATGGACGATGTAGGTGTGCCAAACACACCAGACAACCTAAAAGCATTGGATGTTCAAGCACAAAACACAAAAACGTTTCTTGAATCTACTGTTGCATTTCAAAAAACGATGATGCCTTATTCAGACAAAGGAAACATTATTGCTTCTATATTGTATTACGAAGAAATGTTGAAAGCTTTGCAACAATTAGAACAACAATAAGGTACTGAATAGCTAAAAATTAAAAAATATCATTAAAACACAATTCTATGAAAAACTTTACTCAATTTAAATGGTTTGTCCTTTTTGTAGTTTTTTCAGCCAATGCACAACAAGAAAAAGGAATCTTTGGTTCTAATAATTGGTTGAATAATTGGACAGAATTTAAGCCTTCAAAGGCAGAATACAATGAAACCACACAGATTCTGTATGGCAAAATTGATAAAAACACCACTTTATACAAAAAAGATGCTTATTTGCTTCAAGGTCCTGTATATGTCGTGAACAATGCGGTACTTACTATTGAAGCAGGTACTGTAATTCGAGGAGATTTTGACACCAATGGTACTTTGGTAATAACCAAGGGATCAAAAATTATGGCAGAAGGAAAAGAAACCGACCCTATAGTTTTTACATCAAACAAAGCGTCTAGAAAAGCAGGAGACTGGGGCGGAATAGTTATTTTGGGCGATGCACCAATCAATAAATTTGGTGGCAACTCTACCGTAAATTTCGACTTGGATCCTACTCAAACCATATACGGTGGCAGCAATGCACAAAGTGATTCTGGCATATTAAGATTTGTTCGTATTGAGTTTGCAGGAAAAAAAGTTAAAGGATACAAAGATTTTAACGCATTATCTATTGCTGGTGTAGGAAGCAAAACCGTTATCGATAACGTAATGTGTAGTTTTTCTGCCAAAGATGCCTTCGAAATTTTGGGTGGGAATACCATCATGAATAAAATGGTTTCTTTGAGAGCCAATGGTAGCGATTTCAAGTTCACGCAAGGTGCACAGTCAAAATTGGATAATTCAATTGCAATAAGACATTCTTATTTTTCTACCTCTTCTAGATCTAGATGTATAGAAGTGGCATCTTACGAGAAAAAAGAAGAAGCAGATTTTTCTAAGGCTTTGACCAGTGTAGTGGCTACCAATGTTACAATGATTAATACCAGTGAACAGTTAAGTGCAGACTTAGCCAGCGGATTGGTAAAAGAAGCAGTGTTTGTAAACATAAACGCCTCATTGGCCATAAAGAAATCAGTGATTTCAGGATTCAATCCAGCCATAATTTTGGATGATGAGATATCATTGGACGAAAAAAGCTTTAAAATGTTGAAGTTCGAAGAGATTTTCTTCAATAATTGCAAAGGCAATATATTCGTTGAAAATTCCACCAACAATGAAGATTTGGAAGATTACTACGGTAATCTAGCATTTTTCAATGTGCATGAGAACCAACAAAACGACAATATGTTTATAGATATTTATAATAAATCAAATAACCCTGATTTTAGAATCAAATTGGGCCATATTACGGCATCAAAATAAAATAGCGCACCAAATTCACTCCATTAGAGCCCAAAACTTTAATGGTTTTTTTGGCTAAAACTTTAATAAGTTAATCAAACGTTAATAATTTTTCACTAATCCAATACCTACTTAGATTATGAAACATAAAATTACTATTGCTTTATTCAAAATTTTGTTTGGTTTTTTTGTTTTTATTTTGCCTTACAATAGTTTGTTAGGACAAACAATTGCTGTTTTAAGTATAAACAATGCTGGAAAAGTTTGTGCCTCAAATGGAAGTAATCACAACGTTGTTTTTGATGTTGAACCTCTAGCTTCTTCTTTTCCAGCAGGGACAACATTTTCAGCAGAACTTTCTAGTGATAATTTCACAAATTTTGTCGTGACATCTTTTCAAGCAATAAACCCTCCGACAGGTAATAGAAAAACATTAACTTTTCAAGTTCCAAATACTCTTGTTGGTTCAGAAAATTATAAAATTAGAATAAAGGCAATAGATCCAAGCGGCACAATTATTTATACTTCACCACAAAGTGGCTTTAATTTTCCAGCGTATTATAAATCTTTTATTTCAAATTTCAATATTAATGGCGGAAATCCTAATGCCAATATTTGTAGTGGTGGTAATATTACATTAGCAGTTGACTCCTCCACTCCAACAACACCATCACCATTATTACTAGGTTTAAATTACATATGGGAGTTTAATACAACATCAGACCCTAATACCTATAGCGTAATTCCCAATGCAACACAATCAACAATTACTGTTAATTCCGTAGGATTTTATAAAGCAAAAATTGATTATGGCAGTTGTACAGACGGTTCTCAATTTAATACATCAAATGTAGTACAAGTAACTCAAACAGGAGGCAATAATCCAGTTACAATTACTTCAACCACGCTCAATCCAGTTTGTTCAGGTAGTGGTACAGTTTTAAGTGTTCCTGCTGGTTCGTCTTATAAATGGTTTAAGGATAATGTAGAAATTGTAACTGTTCCACCAGCAACAACCAATTCTTATAATGCAACACAATCTGGTGTTTATTTTGTAAAGGTTAGTTGTGGTGGCTCAACCATTGAAAGTGATAGATACACAGTAATTATTAAATCTATTGATGCTAAAATTAATAGGTTTGTAGCACCACAAGTAAACTTTGTGTTATTGGGAGAATCACTAGTTGTGACTGCAAGTTCGACAGCTACAACGCCAACTTATGAATGGTTTTTTGAAGGTAATTCCGTTTTAGGACAAACCAGTAATATATTTACCGCAACTCTCCCTGGCAACTACTCAGTAAAAGTAAGTGAAGCCGCACCCGGTTGTTTGTCTATTGAAGAAATAAAATTTATTCTTAAAAATGGTGTTCCTCCAGTTAACATTCCCAATGTAATCAGTCCAAATAACGATGGTATAAATGATACTTGGATAATTCCTCAAAAATATTTAAGCGGTTCCAAAACAGAAATTCAAATTTTAACTGCTCAAGGCAAAGTCGAATTGACCACCACAGATTATAAAAACGATTGGCCAAGTAGTAGTGTCGATTTTAAAAATACAAATCCAATTTATTATTACATTATTACCACAGCGAACCAAGAAACAAAAATGGGCTCAATAACAGTTATCAAATAGTATGAAAAAAGGAATTTTATTTATTGTTTTTTTATTTGCATTTCAAATGGCATTGTCCCAAGAGGATGGTGTTATTTCGTTTGACATACAATCTAAAAATTCTTTAAAATTCAATAAATTTGTTATCAATCCAGCTTTCAGTTTTGTTCGTGAAGATGAATCTTTTATCAATATTGTAAACAAGAGACAATGGTTGTCATTTGACAATGCACCGCAAAATTATTTTGGTAGCTATTCGTCAAAATTCAGAGAGAATAATGGTATTGCGTTAGGAATATTTAAAAAAGACTATGGTATTTTATCTTCTTTTGGATTGATAGCCAATTTTGCGCACAATATTGAAGTTTCCAACGAAAATAATTTTACATTTGGTGTTAATTTGGGATATGTTAACTCAGGCTTAGACAGCGGAAGAGCTGTGCTTAACGAGCCAGATCCTTCATTTCAAAATATTCCAAAAAACTCCTTACTCTCACTTACTCCAGGTGTAAACTATGGAACTGGCGCAATGGATTTTGGAATTCAAGCCAACAATGTAGTATATTATAATTTCACGGGATCCAACTTGGTTTCTGATGACCCAGCCAAAGGAATTGGCGCTCATATTATGTATACAGGCTATGTATATCGTGATGGATTTTTTGACAAAAGTAAATTTTCCACATTATTCAAAGGAGATATAGCCAAAAACAGCACTACTTTTTCTGGAATGGTTCTTATAAATGTGCCAAAAGGATTTTGGGCGCAAGCAGGATACCACACGCTTTATGGTGCTTCAGGTGGTATAGGATTTACTTTAGCCAAAAAGATATCTATTGGATATACTATCGAAAAAGGTTTAGGGAATTTATCAAATTTTGGTTTGTCTCACGAAGTAACTTTGGCTTACAAAATAAGAGGCTATGGTGATTATGAAGAAGAAAAAATAGTGACTAGATCTAACAAAAGCCAAAAAACCAACAAACAAATTGCAGCAACCAAGCAGGCTATAAAAACTAAAACCGATACTATTGTAAAAAGAAATACAGTTGTTGTTGTTAAAACAGATACCATCGTTAAAAGAAAAACAGTTATAAAAACCGAAGTAGATACTATCGCTGACAAAGCGGCTATCGAAGCCAAGGCCAAAGCTGCTGCAGCCAAACTAGCCAAAGATAAAGCAGATGCCGATGCAAAAGCAGCAGCAGACGCGGAAGCATTACGTTTGAAAAAATTAGCTGATGCAAAAGCAAAATCAGCCGAAGCTGAGAGAATAAGAAGACTATCACAAGATAAAGTGACTGCCGATGCAGAACGTTTGCGATTGGCAAAAGAAGCTGCAGATTTGAAATTACAAGCAGATAAATTGGCTAAAGATAAAGCAGCAGCAGATGCTAAAGCCAAAGCCGATGCGGAAGTTGAAAGATTGAGAAAATTAGGGCAAGACAAAGCAGCAGCAGATGCCAAAGCAAAAGCCGATGCCGAAGCGGAACGTTTACGATTGGCTAAAGAAGCTTCAGATTTGAAAGCACAAGCCGATAAATTGGCTAGAGATAAAGCCGCTGCAGATGCCAAAGCCAAAGCAGATGCTGAGGTAGAGCGATTAAGAAAACTAGGACAAGATAAAGCTGCTGCTGATGCAAAAGCGGAAGCAGAGCGTTTGCGATTGGCAAAAGAAGCAGCTGATTTGAAAGCTGAACAAGATAGAATTGCCAAAGACAAAGCTGCCGCAGATGCTAAAGCAAAAGCAGATGCTGATGCAGAACGTTTGCGATTGGCAAAAGAAGCTTCAGATTTGAAAGCCCAAGCAGATAAATTGGCTAGAGATAAAGCGGCAGTAGAGGCCAAAGCAAAAGCAGATGCTGATGCAGAACGTTTGCGATTGGCAAAAGAAGCCTCAGATTTAAAAGCACAAGCGGATAAATTAGCCAAAGACAAAGCTGCCGCAGATGCAAAAGCAAAAGCCGATGCTGATGCAGAACGTTTGCGATTGGCAAAAGAAGCCTCAGATTTGAAAGTACAAGCGGATAAATTAGCCAAAGATAAAGTTGCAGCAGATGCTAAAGCAAAAGCAGATGCGGAAGCAGAGCGTTTGAGATTGGCAAAAGAAGTGGCTGATTTGAAAGGACAAGCGGATAAATTAGCCAGAGATAAAGTTGCAGCTGACGCCAAAGCAAAAGCGGATGCAGAAGCAGAACGTCTAAGATTGTTGGAAATAGAAAAAGCCAAATTGGCAGCAACAAAAACTACAGAAGATAAAGAGTCTGATTATTTAGCAGAACTACTTGAAGATTCTAAGAAAAACCAATCGAAATCATTGTCTAAATTGGACTCGATTGCTGCTGCTAAAGAAAAAGAATTGAACGAATTAAAACAAGAAAATATAACAGGTGTTTATAAAGAAGCAAAATTCTTGAGTACCTCTGCTGCAAATAGAGCACTTGAAACATTGAAATTAGAAATTGCTGAAAATGCGAGGGCACAATCTGAATTTATAAACCAATTTGAGATAAATGCAAATGCCAGACTTAAAAAAGTGCCGAATAAAAGCGATTTAGTCAATCAAAATAACATAAGAACAATAGAAGAATTAAAATCTGAAAGATTAAGAACCGAAAAAATAAGTCTTGATTTAATTGCAAAATTAGAAAGAGTAAAAATTGAAACAGAAATCGAAAAGAAAAAAAGAATCAAACAAGCATTATTTGACGATACAGCAGAAAAATTTGCCAAAGACAAAGCAACGCTTAAACGAATAAGAGACAATACACCTCGAAGTAGTGTTGCTTTTAAACCGGAAGATTTTGATTATGGCGTGAATGATTCTTCAGGGACACAGATTATCAAAAAAATTGACAATGTAGAGGCTGGATATTATTTAGTACTTGCAGTACACAAAGACGAAGCCAAAAGAGATGCTTTTTTAACCAAGGCAGTAGCTGCGGGTCAAACCAATATCAACTTTTTCTATAATGTAAGTACAAGTACCTATTATATTTATTACGAAAAATTTGATGAAATAAACGATGCTACTAAAGGATTAGAAGCCAAAGGAAATAAACCATTTAACGGTAGAATGAGCATAGTAAAAGTCGATAAATAAAAGGATGAACACTTTATTGAGAAAAATATTTTCTTAATAAAGTGTTAATCCATAAAATTTAAATAACTTTATGCCCCAACTACCTAAAAATAATATAATTATGAAACCAAAAAATTACCTACTATTAGCGGCTTATTTATTTTTAGGATTTAATAATGCACTAGCACAAGAAGCAAAAGCTTTTGCGCCTAGATTAACTGGTAAGTTTATCAGTGTAAAAGGCGATATTGTAATTGTTGGAAACAGTATTTTAAGCAAAACTGTTAATGCTAGCAATAATAATGTATTACCTATATTTTCTCCAGCTGGTAATGCAACCGGAACAGTCACAAATTTAGCCGCTTTAACCGCATTAGCAAACCAAAATGTTAACCCCCCTTTTTTTGATGACTTCAGAGACAATAACAATGGTTACAATCAAGAATATATAAACATAGATCCACAAACTGGAATTTTTAACTCCAGTCGAGCGGATTTAAATATAGTATTGCCTCCAAATTCTGATGGTTCTGTTAATATCTGTAAGCAAATCGTATTTGCAGGGCTCTACTGGACTGCAATCTATCCATATGAAAGAACAAATGTAGGCTCAACTTCAAACACTAATGGTACGCCTAGGTTCAATGATTGGAATCAAATGAAATTTAAAGTGCCGGGTGGTGTTTATCAAGACATTTTTGCTGAAGATGTAATTTATAATGACAACACATTTACCCCAGTACCTCCAGCAACTCGTGTACCAAACACCCCTTATGTATGTTATAAAAATGTAACATCAATACTTCAAGGCTTAACCAATGCAAACGGACAATATTTTGGTGCTAACATTAGGGCTGCTAAAGGAACAAAAGGTAGTGGTTGTGCAGGTGGTTGGTCGCTTGTTATTATTTATGAAAGCCCAAAGTTACCCTCAAAATATATTTCAGTGTTTGATGGATATGTAGGTGTTCAGAAAAATATTGCTGAAGTTGACTTCTTGGTTGATGGTTTTAAAACATTACCTGTTGGACCTAATCCGGCATCACCATTGGTTGTGAAAGCCAAAATTGGAGTATCTGCTATTGAGGGCGAAAAATACTTATTTGGCGATAATCTGGAAATAAAAGCCAATTCTGTGGCTACATATACAAAAGTTACCAATACTTTGAATCCGAACAACAACGTTTTTAATTCCTCTATCACCAATCTAAATACGCCAGTTGTCAATAGAAACCCCGCCAGTCAAAACACATTGGGTTTTGATTTGGATATGTTGGATGTACCCAATCCGCCAGGAAATACAGTTTTACCAAACAACGAGACTGCGGCTAGAATAAAGATATCCTCAGACGATGACACTTATGGAGTATATTTAACCACATTTGCGGTTGACATTATAGAACCTAAAATCGAATTAACAAAAGTAGTTAAAGACATATCCAACGTATTGATACCAGGTGGCTCTTCAGTAACATTAGGACAACCACTGGAATACGTGATTGGTTTTCAAAATATAGGAAATGACAATGCGCAAACTTTTACCATAAGAGATGTTTTACCTATAAATACCATATTTAATCCTGCAGATTTAGCCCTTCCAGGTGCCTTGCCGCCAGGAGTTACTTTTTTATACACTCCAGCTACTCGAACATTAGTTTTTACCATTCCTAATTCATTGGTAGTTATAAATGGTCCTCGATATGAAATTAAAATAAGAGTTAGAATTGTAAACTCTTGTAGTGAGTTGAGCGAAGCTTGTTCAAACAACATTCAAAATCAAGCATTTGCTACTTACAGCGGTCAAATAAACCAAACACCTATAACAGAAGATCCTAGTTTATCTACTTTTACAGGTTGCGACTTGGGTGCACCAAGTACTTCCAATGTATTGGTAGGTATCGAAAATTGTGTGTTTACACAGAATGTAACTATTTGTGGAGCCAGTACAGTATTAACAGCCCCTGGACCATCTGGACCAACTGGATATACTCAGTATACATGGTCTGGACCAGGAACTATAACACCTGTTCCAAATACCAATAACCAACAAGTGACAGTTACCCAACCAGGCGTATATAGTGTTTATTGTTTGGCTGTAGCACCATGTCGCAGTATAACACAAGTAATTACTGTTACACCTTTTGTAGGAACACCGCCAGCCCACCCAGTGATTGATGATGCAGATGTTGTAAGAGTTTGTACTGACGATGGAGTGGTTCAAATGCCAGAGATTTATTTATGTGGCGCGAACGACACGAGATTGATCGATTCTGGAATCACAGGAAATATAGTGACTTGGCAAGTAAGAAACATAAACAATTGTCCACCACCAACAAATGTTGAACCCGTAATTTTACCTGGACAATTTTGTCCTCGACCACTGCCTATTTGTGCTTGGCAAAATGTACCTAATGGATTTGGCCCAGTAAATGGTGTTGGTCCAGATTTTACAGCAACCACACCAGGAAAATATAGATTAACAATTAGTGATGCCTCGGGAAGTTGTTCTTTAACGTATTATTTTGAAGTATTCCAAAATGTATTGTTACCTATCGAAACACATAGAGATATAATATGTAATACACCAGGGAATATTACAGTTACAGGAAGTACTGGTCCGCTATCTGGTTATGAGTATAGTTTAAATCCAAGTGCAGCACACCCATGGCCTAACACAACAGGAGTGTTTAGTATTACTACACCGGGTGTTTATACTGTGTATATAACATTGGCTACAAGCCCTGGTTCACCCGTAGGTTGTGTATTTACAGTACCAAATATTCAAATAAGACAACGTGTTTTTTCAGTTACACCTACAGTCACTAATCCATTGTGTAATGGTGATAAAGGGACGATTAGATTAGATGCAAACGGTGTTGAACCACAATATACTTTTAGCTTATTTACTAGTACTGGAACATTAATACAAACAACAGGACCAATAAATCCGAACACCTATACATTTCCTCCTCAAAATCCAGGAACGTATACTTACACTGTAACTACATCAGATAGTTGTAATGGTACAGGAACGGTAACTATTACAGCACCACCATTATTAACCGCTACATCCGCAGTAACAATACCTATTACTTGTACAGATGGAGAAATTACGGCTTATCCAGTCGGTGGATCATTGCAGCCAACTCCTGTATATATTTACTCATTATTTCCAAACTTTACACCATTTCAAACGAATCCTAATTTTCCTATAACAACAGCAGGTACATACATTATATATATTGCAGATCAAAACGGTTGTAAAACCCAAACATCTGTACCTATAACAAACAACCCACCACCAGTATTTAATTATACCACCACAAATATTTTGTGCTATGGCGACAATACAGGTATTATAAATTTTGTAAGTACAACCACTCCACCATCGGCGCCACAAGCCAATGGATATACATTGGAATATAGTATTAATGGACTTGCAGGTCCATACTCAAGCAGCCCAAATTTTACTGGAGTAACAGCCGGGACTTATACTTTAATTATTAAATACAGCTTAAACTACCCAACAGGAAATACTGCGGTGTGTTTCACTGCCGCACAAACAGTAACTATTACACAACCTGCTACAGCATTAACAGCTTCTGGCGGAGTTTCTGCTGTGGCTTGCGATACTAATGGTGGAAATGGAGAGGTACGAATTACCAATCCGCAAGGTGGCACACCATCTTATACTTATAATTTTAATAATGGTGTTGGACCTTATGGACCTTCAAATATCGCCAATCTTCCTCCAGGAAATTATACAATATGTATTAAAGATTCAAATGGATGTACATTTTGCATGCCAATAACATTAGATCCAATTCCACCTACCCCAACAATATCTTTAACGCCACCTGTTTACAATTGCGATGGTACTTCTACAACAACAGTTACTGTTAATAATCCTTCTGGAACAAATTATAATTACACCTATGATATAGTTCCGCCGCTTGTACCGCCACACAATCCTACGTCAAATATTTTTACCAATGTTCCTTGTGGACCTAGCAATATAACAGTGAATTACGAATTGGTAAGCGTACCAACGTATAGTAATTTATTATTTGAAGATTTTGGTGTGGGTATAAATACAACTTCTCCTGGTATTGCACCAGCTTATTGCTGGAACAACCAACCTTTTCCACCAGGACAACCTTGTGGTTCCACAGTTGTTGGTTACCCTCCTGCAAATTGTGCTTCAACCTTACCTTATGGGTCAACCTATGTATTGGAAGACAATCAATATGTTGTAACTAGCGCACTTAATCCAAACATTTGTTCATGGTTTGACTACAGAGACCATACAACCAACGGCGTAAATCCAAATGGAAGATTTTTGGCAGTGAATATTGGTGATGCTGCAGGACCTTTTGGGATTTTATATAGCAAACAAATCAATGATATATTACCAAATCAACCCGTAACTGTTGAATTGTACGTTGCCAATTTAATACGTGCAGGTTTAACAGGATTTGCAGAACCTGATTTTCGAATTGAATTAGTTGACGGTTCAAACAATGTTGTTGCTTTTCAAACGGTAGGCGCAATTAATAATAACGCAAACGCTTGGCAGTTTAAAACCATATCTCTTAATCCCTTAGCCAACACAAGTTTAACTTTTGTAATTCGTTCTGGAAGTATTTTATACAATGGTAACGACGCTTTGATAGATGATATTAAAGTTTTCCAATTGCCAAAAGCATGTATTAGCACTAGAAGTTTTCCAATCATATTGCCTTGTAACCAAGCATTTGCTGCACAGGTTACTTCTTTTAAAAATGCTACTTGTTTTGGAGCCAATGATGGAACAGTTACGATAGCTGCTCAGAATTTTAATGTTAGCTACCAGTATTCAATAAATAATGGTAATACTTGGGTTACAACTAGCACAACACCATTGGTTATTCCAATTGACCTAACATTAACAGGTGTACAAGCTTATCCAGGTTTTGTTTTGGTAAGATATGATAGCACAACACCATCAACTTCTCCTTGTTCAACTTCATTGCCTCAACCAATTACGCAACCAACACAATTAATCGCAAATGCTACTTTCACACAACCAACTTGTTTGGTGGGCGGAACTATTACGGGAAGTGCAACGGGTGGATTACCAAATTATCAATACCAATTAAGTGGCACTACGACTAATCCAGTTACAACAGTTAATATCCCTTATCAATCGGGAAATGTATTTTCTAATCTAGCAGCGGGTAGTTATATTTTAACAGTAAGAGATCTAAACAACTGTTCAGATCCAATTAACGCACCAATAGATTTAACAGC
>NZ_JANLVD010000037.1:0-7520 GCF_031363805.1 Flavobacterium sp.
TATGGTGGAACATGGAAAGGCAACAGACATTAATCAAACACATTATTTAAAATAAATTTTGACAACTTTCAAACCTTTACAACTTTCTGATATAAAAAGCATTACAAGGCTGATGCAAGAATTTTATGCTATAGATAATTATCCAATAAACCTTGAAGTTTCCGAAAAACTCTTCGAAGATTTTATTGCTGATGAAAATTTAGGGAAAGCATTCCTAATTTGTCATTCTGACGAAGGAAGAATCTCAGAAATAGTTGGTTACACAATCATCACTTTTGTTTTTAGCTTTGAATACAAAGGTAAAATTGCTTTTATTGATGAATTATACATAAAAGATTCATTTCGTGGAAAAGGAATCGGATCAGAAACCATTCAGTTTATTAAAAACGAATGTCATAAATTAAAGTTAAAACTGATTTATCTCGAAGTTGAAAACCACAATCTAAAGGCTCAAAAATTGTATATTGCCAACGATTTTGAGTTTCACAACCGAAAAATCATGAAATACAAAATATAATAAATCCATTAAAATGAAATTTTTAAAACTATTCTTGCTATTATTTATCGTTCAAACCCAAGCGCAACAAGGCGGCATGTGGGTTCCTTCCTTGCTAAAAGGAATGAATGAATCTGAAATGAAAAATCTGGGAATGAAAATATCTGCGGAAGATATTTATTCTGTCAATAAATCCAGTCTTAAAGATGCGGTGCCGCAATTCAACGGTGGTTGTACATCGGAAGTGATTTCTCCAAAAGGATTGATTTTAACCAATCACCACTGCGGTTTCGATGCCATTCAAAACCAATCATCTGTAGAAAAAGACTATTTGACCAACGGTTTTTGGGCTTACAATATGAAAGAAGAATTGCCAAACAAAGACCTTGAAGTTACCTTTATTGTATCTATAAACGATGTTACCAAAGAAATTTTGGAAGGTGTAAACGCATTAACATTAGAAACTGAAAAGCAAAAGAAAATTCAGGAAAATATTTCTAAACTAAATTTGAGTTTCAAAAAAGAAGCTTGGCAAGAAAATAGAATTAGAAGTTTTTTTGAAGGCAATCAGTATATTTTGTTTGTCATAGAATCTTTTAAAGATGTACGTTTGGTTGGAGCACCACCAAGTTCTATTGGAAAATTTGGATCGGATACAGACAATTGGGTTTGGCCACGTCACACTGGCGATTTTTCGTTGTTTAGAATTTATGCTGATAAAAATAATCGTCCAGCGGAATATTCTGAAGACAATGTGCCTTACACGCCTAAACATTTTTTGCCTATTTCTCTCGATGGTATAAAAGAAAACGATTTTACCATGGTTCTTGGTTTTCCGGGCAGAACACAGGAATATTTACCGAGTTTTGCGGTAGCTCAAATTCAAAACGAATTGAATCCAGCTAAAATAGAAATTCGCGATGCAGCTTTGAAAGTGCAAGATGGTTTTATGAGAAAAGACAATGCCATCAAAATTCAATATGCTTCAAAATATGCTGGAGTGGCAAATTATTGGAAAAAATGGATTGGCGAAACCATGGGTTTGAAAAAATCTAACGCTGTTGCTAAAAAGCAAAAAGAAGAAGTTATTTTCAAAGAAAACGTGGCCAAAGCTGGAAAACAAAATGAATACGGAACTTTATTATCAGATTTTGAAAAAAACTACGTAGATATCAAAGATTATGCTTTGGCGAGAGATTATTTCACAGAAGTTTTTCTGAGAAATACAGAGTTATTAAGCACCGCTTATAAAATTTACCAATTAGAACAAGTTTTTAATGCCAAAGGCGAACAAGCTTTTAACGATAGAAAAAATAACTTGTTATCTAGTTTAAAAGATTTCTACAAGGATTTTAATCCAACAGTAGATGAAAAAGTTTTTGAGAAATTGGTTGACTTATATGTAAAGAAATCGCCAAAACAATTTTTGGCTAATGATTTAATCAATATTAATGCAACTAGTTTATCATCAGATATTTATAAAAACTCAAAATTAGTGACCTATGATCAATTGACAAATTTATTGACTGGCGATGCAAAATCAGTGATTGCAAATTTGAATAACGACAAAGGCTACTTATTTGTAAAACAAGCTGCCGATCAATATTTGAAACAAGTTTTACCAAAGTTTGATGAAATAAATCTTAAAAATGCATCACTTCAACGTACTTACATGAAAGCACAGTTGGAGTTGAATAAAAAAGCGCGAATTTTTCCAGATGCCAACAGCACCTTGCGTGTAACTTATGGAAAAGTAAAAGGCTATGAACCGAAAGATGCTACACTATACATGACCACAACCTATTTGGACGGTGTTATGGAAAAATATGTGCCTGGTGATTATGAATTTGATGTTCCAAAAAAATTAGTGGATCTGTACAATGCTAAAGATTATGGATCTTATGGAGAAAACGGCAAAATGCCAGTTTGTTTTATAGGTACAAACCACACCACGGGAGGAAACTCTGGAAGTCCAGCCATTGATGCCAAAGGCAATTTAATTGGATTAAATTTCGACAGAGTTTGGGAAGGCACAATGAGCGATATAAATTATGATCCAGCCATTTGTAGAAATATTATGGTAGATGCTCGTTATGTTTTATTTATAATTGATAAATTTGCAGGCGCTAAAAATTTAATTGATGAGATGAAATTGGTGCATCCAAAGAAAAAATAATCACCAAGTTTAACAATAAGTTTTTTAATATTTTAAATGTAAAAAGCTTTGGCATAATAGTTGTGATAAATATAAAATCTGTAAAGGAAATTTTTTTTTAAAAAAAAGTAAAAAAAAGTTTTACATATTAAAAAATTTATATCTTTGCAGAGAATTAATAATTAACCTTTTATATTAAGTAAGATGAAAAAAATCGTATTAAGTTTAGCTTTAGTAGCTATGATGAGTGTTTCTTTTGTATCATGTAAAGATGCTGCTGCTACTGAGCCAGCTGTAACTGAAGAAGCTCCAGCAATGGAAGAGTCTGTTGAAGCTGCTGCTGTAGCTGTTGATACTGCTGCTGCTGCTGCTGTTGAAGCTGTTGAAGCTGGTGCTGTTGAAGGAGCTGAAAAAGCTGCTGCTGAAGTTAAAGAAGAAGTAAAAAAATAATTAGATAACCTCTAATTTTTTACTAAAGCCATCCGCATTGCGAGATGGCTTTTTCTTTATATATATTTTAAGAGATTGCCTATAAAACGATTGTAAGTAAACAATTAAGTCTGAAAAATACTTTCATCGCTTGAAAAATCTAAAACTTCCGCTTTCATGGAATAAAGTATAATTTGATCAATTCCTTTTTGCAAACTAAATTCAGTTGTGTATTTTCTACTCACAGCCAAAACTTGACCATCTAAAATAAGTTTAAAAAAATACTTTTCTCTTGAAGCTTTGAATTTTAAATATTTGCTTTGTTCTAAGTTTTGTTTTACTAATTCAATATTTTTCTCGCAATCCACTTTTAGTTCAAACCCTTGACTAGACAATATTATTTTGCCTTTCTTGGACATGAAATTAAATTTAAAATCACCATTAAGTTTTTTACTAATTACAAATGTTCCCATAGAAATTATTTATACAGCTATAGCACCTTTTATATGAGGATGAGCATCATAATTTTCTAAAGTAAAATCTTCAAACTTAAAATCAAATATGTTTTTAATCTCTGGATTTAAAACCATTTTTGGCAATGGTTTTGGGTCTCTTGACAATTGCAATTCAAGTTGTTCAATATGATTGTCATAAATATGCGCATCGCCAAATGTATGAATGAACTCGCCATATTTTAAATCACAAACCTGAGCAATCATCATAGTAAAAAGTGCGTAAGATGCAATATTAAATGGAACTCCCAAAAATATATCTGCACTGCGCTGGTAGAGTTGGCACGATAATTTGCCATCCGATACATAAAACTGAAAAAAGGCATGGCAAGGCGGCAATGCTACTTTTCCTTCTGCAACATTTTCTGAGAAAGATTTTGTAGTATCTGGCAAAACCGATGGATTCCATGCAGAAACTAGCATTCTTCTGCTGTTTGGATTGGTTTTTAAAGTATATATTAACTCTGAAATTTGATCTATTTCTTCGCTATTCCAATTCCGCCATTGAGAGCCATACACTGGACCTAAATCTCCTTTTTCATCGGCCCAAGCATCCCATATTTTTACGCCATTTTCATTTAAATAGCCAATATTGGTATCGCCTTTTAAAAACCAAAGCAATTCGTAAATTATAGATTTTAAGTGTAATTTCTTGGTCGTAACCATTGGAAAACCTTCATTCAAATCAAAACGCATTTGGTATCCAAAAACACTTTTTGTTCCTGTTCCAGTTCTGTCACCTTTTTGATTTCCGTTTTGTAGAACATGTTTAACTAAATCTATGTATTGCTTCATTACTGTGAATTTGGTTATTTGGTTATTTGTTGATTCGAATAACCGAATTCACAAATAATCGAATCAACATTTTAAGGTTCTCTCTTCGAAATTTCGTCTCTTATTTTTGCTGCTTTTTCATAATCTTCATCGTTTACAGCACTTTCAAGCATTTCGTGGAGTTCAGAAAGACTTTGTTGTGTATAAGAACTTTTGCTATCGTTGGTTTCTTCCATTCCAAAGTTTTCTGGCGAAGAAAGTACATCGTCCAAAATACTACTTTTATTTTCGTTTTCAGGATTGGTTTTTAAGAATATTCCAGCTTTTTCAAGAATGTTTTTGTACGTAAAAATGGGTGCATTAAATCGAAGCGCAAGTGCAATAGCATCAGAAGTTCTGGCATCTATTATTTCTTCAATTTTGTCTCTTTCACAAATCATACTGGAATAAAAAACTCCATCAACAAGCTTGTGAATTATAATTTGCTTAATTACAATATCAAATCTATCTGCAAAATTTTTGAATAAATCGTGCGTGAGTGGGCGAGGTGGCTTGATTTCTTTTTCCAAAGCAATGGCTATCGATTGTGCTTCGAATGCGCCAATTACAATGGGGAGCTTTCGGTCACCATCAACCTCATTCAAAATAAGAGCGTAAGCGCCATTTTGTGTTTGGCTGTAAGATATTCCTTTTATAGTTAGTTTTACTAAACTCATTTTAAATATTAGATTGAAGATTTTAGATATTAGATTTCAGAATCTAATTGTATAAAGCAATGCTGTTTTTATTACACGCAAAGTAACAAAAAACTTTTGCTTCTAAAAAGAAAAAACTACCTAATAATAATAGATAGTTTTTTAGGAACAAAAAATTTATTTTATGTAATTCTAATTATTTTGAGCTTTAAAAGCTTTTAGTTTTTCTGTTAATCTTGGAAGAATATCAAAGGCGTCTCCAACTATTCCGTAATCGGCTACTTTGAAAAATGGTGCATCAGCATCAGCATTGATGACAACTTTTACTTTTGATGAGTTGATTCCTGCAATATGCTGAATGGCTCCAGAAATTCCAACAGCAATATATAAATTGGTTGCTACAGGTTTTCCAGTTTGACCAACGTGTTCACTATGCGGTCTCCAGCCTAAATCTGAAACTGGTTTTGAACAAGCAGTTGCAGCACCTAGAACCGATGCTAGATCTTCAATTAATCCCCAATTTTCAGGACCTTTCATTCCACTACCACCTGAAACTACTACATCAGCATCAGCAATGGTAACTTTTCCTGAACTTTTTTCTACAGATTGCACTTTTACACCAAAATCTTCATCGGAAATACTTGGCGAAAAATCTTCCGAAGTTGCAGCACTAGGATTTTCAAAAATCCCATAAGAGTTTTTCCCTAAACTCAATATTTTAACATCTGTCGAAATTTCAGTTATATTGAAAGCTTTGTTTGAAAAAGCCGTTCTTTTTACTTGAAATGGCGATAAGCTTACAGGCAAACCTACTACATTGGATGCAAATCCAGCTTCTAAACCAACTGCAACAAGCGGTGCCAAATACAAACTATCTGTAGTTGAAGAAAGTAAAACCAATTTTACATTCTCTTTTTGAGCTGCTTGTTTGATTACATCTGCGTAAGCTTTTGCAGTAAAACCAGCTAATTTATCGTTGGTTACTTTTAAAACTTTATCTACACCATATTTTGATAATTCTGAAGCATCATTCATATTTACAGTAACTGCTGTTACGGTAGTTGATAATGTTTCTGCTACTTTTTTTGCATAGGAAGCCAATTCGAAAGCTACTTTCTTGAATTTTCCTTCTGCCGATTCTGCGTATATTAATATTGACATGATAATTTAAATTTAAAGATTAAATAATTGAAAAATTTAATGATTTCAAAAATTCGTAATTCGTAATTCGTAATTTTTAATTAAATCACCTTCGCTTCATTGTGCAATAAATTGATTAATTCGTCCAAGTTATCTGCACTTATTAGTTTTACTGCCGATTTTGGTGCTGGTTTTTCAAATTTTATAGCTTTTGTTTCAGTTGATGCAGTTACTGGCTCAAGAATAGTCAAAGCTTTGGTTCTGGCGGTCATAATGCCACGCATATTTGGAATACGAAGATCTTTTTCTTCAACCAAACCTTTTTGTCCACCAACTATAAGTGGTAGAGTGGTCGAAACAATTTCTTTTCCACCATCAATTTCTCTTGAAGCTTTTGCATTTGTTCCATCGATTGTTAATTCTGTACAAGAATTTACAAAATTAAATCCGAGAATTCCAGCTATCATTCCTGGAACCATACCGCCATTGTAATCCAATGATTCTTTTCCAGCAATGATCAGGTCATAATTACCATTTTTAATGACTTCAGCCAACTGTTTGGCTACAAAAAAACCATCAGTTGCAGGAGCGTTTACACGAATGGCTTCATTTGCACCAATGGCCAATGCTTTGCGCAAAGTTGGTTCAGTTTCTGGACCACCAACGTTTACAACAGTTACATTTGCGCCTTGTTGTTCTTGAAACCAAATGGCTCTTGTTAAACCAAATTCATCGTTAGGATTTATTACATATTGAACACCATTGGTATCAAATTCAGAATCGCCATTGGTAAAATTAATTTTTGAAGTAGTATCAGGGACATGACTGATGCAAACTAATATTTTCATTTCTTATATCTTATAATTGAAATACAAAAATATAACAATATTTTAAATAATATACTATGCGTGCATAATATTTTTAAATTATTGAAATTAATAATTATGATGATTAATATTAAATTTTTTTTTCTATTTTTAGAAAATATTATGATACTGAAATCTGTACTTGTGAATGATGAAATTCTGATTTGATAGATGTAAATTATTCTTAAAAATCTTTATTTCAAAATTAAAACATGTTAGTTATATTTGTTTTAACAAAAGATGATGAATTACATTTTTTTTAAACTAATTATCTTCAGAAACAGGTAACAAAAACAAAAAAATTGATATTATATCATTGTTGTCCGATAAAAAAGAAGCCAAATTAATGGCTTCTTAAAAAACATCGTAATTTTGAGTTGCAAAATTCAAATAACGATGGGCAAAAATAAGTATTTTTCGACTAAATCTGTTTTCGGACAGTTGATTTCTTTA
>NZ_JANLVD010000066.1:0-8355 GCF_031363805.1 Flavobacterium sp.
GTGAATGCCAACGGTACGGTAACCATTCCAGCCAATACCCCAGCAGGAAACTACCCAGTAACCTATACGATTTGTGAAGTAACCAACCCATTGAACTGTAGTACCATCACCTCAACAGTAGTGGTAAGTGCTCCAGCCATATTAGCAATAGATGATACAGTAACAATTCAATCTGGACAAAATGGTGCCATAGGTATAATAAATGCTCTAACAAACGATACTTTTGGAGGATCATCTGCGAATATATCGCTAATAAACATTTCGGTTATTACGCCAGCAACGCCTATTAGCGGGTCAATAGTTCCAGTTCTTAATACGATTACAGGTTTGGTAAATATCCCAGCTGGAACACCAGCGGGTACTTATATAATAGAATACCGAATTTGTGATAAATTAAATCCATCGAATTGTTCTACAGCAATAATTACCATAATTATTGCCCCAGTTGATGACATTGCTATTTACAATCATATAACACCAAACGACGATGGCGATAATGAATTTTTCTTCATCGACGGAATTCAAAATTTCCCTGATAATACAGTTGAAATATACAACAGATGGGGTGTATTGGTTTATAAAGCCAATGGTTATGATAATAAATCAGTTTCATTTAAAGGAACTTCGAACGGAAGAGTAACTGTTCAAGTTGATGAAAATTTACCAGAAGGAACCTATTATTACATTATTAGATATGTAAATAAAAAAGGTGAAACAAAAGAGAAAGCTGCTTACTTATATATTAATAGATAAATAAAATTCCCCCAAAATGCAAGTTTTGGGGATAATTAAAACGTTAGAACACATGAAATTAAAATTAATTATATTTGGATTTTTACTATTAAGTGTAGTGGCAAATGCGCAGCAAGAAGCTCAATATACACAGTATATGTACAATACGGCAAATATTAATCCAGCATACGCTGGTTCCAGAGGAGTTTTAAGTATTTTAGCAATGCATAGAACACAATGGGTAGGGCTTGAAGGTGCACCAAAAACCAACACAATAACCATGAGCACACCTTTAACCAATAGATTAGGGTTGGGAGTGTCTATTGTGAATGATAAATTGGGACCATCAGATGAAAATACATTTTCAGCAGATATAAGTTATGGAGTTCCTACATCTGATAACTTTAAATTGGCATTCGGACTTAAAGCATCAGCTAACTTTTTTAATGTAGATTTTAATAAGTTAAACGCATTTAAAAAAGATGATCCAATTAATGCTTCCAGAACAAACATTGACAACACATTTTTTCCAAATGTAGGTGCTGGGATTTATTGGTATTCTCAAAAAACCTATTTAGGATTATCAATTCCATATATGTTAGAAAGAAAATATTATGATAATGATGTCCAATTTACAGCTAGCGAAAGAATGCATGTTCACGTTATTGGAGGGTATGTTTTTGAATTATCAGATAATATTAAATTTAAGCCTTCAGGTTTAGCAAAAGTCGTAAAAGGTGCACCACTTCAAGTTGACATATCTGCAAATTTCCTATTTAACGAAAAATTTACCTTAGGAGCGGCCTACAGATGGAGTGCCGCTGTGAGTCTAATGGCTGGTTTTCAAATTTCCGACTCATGGTTGATAGGCTATGCTTATGACAGAGATACTACAAGATTGGGTAACTTTAATTCTGGCTCACACGAAATATTTCTTAGATATGAATTATTTAAAAATTACGATAAAGTTGTATCGCCAAGATTCTTCTAAAACATAACGATAATAAACATGAAAACTATATTAAAAAATTTACCCTTATTCTTATTAGTCTGTTTTAGTGTGAATGCGCAAAATTTAGACAAAGCTGACAAAAATTATAAAAATTTAGCCTATGTTGATGCCATAAAAACCTATGAAAAAGTAGCTGAAAAAGGATATAAATCTGTTGATTTGTTTCAGAAATTAGGCAACTCGTACTACTTTAATGCCAAATTAAAAGAAGCCAATAAATGGTATGCAGAATTGTTTGCCATGAATCAAAAAGTGGAGCCTGAATATTATTACAGGTATTCACAAACGTTAAAAGCTACAGAAGATTATGCAAAAGCCGATCAATATTTAGATAAGTTTTATGCATTATCGGGAAATGATAAAAGAGCAAGTTTGTATAAAGGTCAAAAAAACTATAAATCTACAATAGATAAAAATTCGGGTAGATATGAAGTAAAAATTACCGATATCAACTCAAAATTATCTGATTATGGTGCTGCTATGTATGGAGATCAGTTGATTTTTTCAAGCTCTAGAGAAAGTGCTAGTATGGCTAAAGTAAGTACAAAATGGACAAGCAATTCATTTTTAAATCTTTATGCAGCAAAGCGTGCAGAAAATGGAAGTTTGAGTAACCCGCAAAAATTTTCAAATTCTGTAAACTCTAAATTTCATGAAGACACTCCAGTTTTCACAAAAAATATGAAAATTGTATATTTTACTAGAAATAATTATACAAAAGGTAAAGTTGGTAAAGATCAAGAGGAAGTAATTTTACTAAAATTATATCGTGCAAGTTTGGTTGACGACAAATGGATTGATATTGTTGAAGTACCTTTTAATAGTGATAATTATAGTGTGGCACATCCAGCTTTAAGCCCAGACGAAAAAACTTTATACTTTGCTTCAAATATGCCAGGAACCAAAGGTCAGTCAGATATATTTAAAGTTCAAATTACCGGAGATAATACTTATTCAGTACCTGTAAATTTAACAGGTTCTTTAAACACAGAAGGTAGAGAAACTTTCCCATACATTACTGAGGATAACGAACTTTACTTTGCTTCTGATGGACAACCTGGTTTGGGCGGATTAGACATATTTGTTACCAAATTGAATAAAGAAGGTAATCCTGGAGGCATCATCAATGTTGGAGCGCCAATTAATGGACCAATGGACGATTTTGCTTTTCTGATTGACAAACCTTCAAGAACGGGCTACTTTTCTTCAAATAGAGATGGTGGTGTTGGGTTGGACGATATTTATTCTTTCAAAGAAACCAAAGTTATCGAACTTGATTGCAACCAAGAATTGTCAGGTATAATTACAAATTCTGAAACGGGAGAAGTATTGTCAAATGCGAAAGTAACTTTATTTGATGAGAATTTTAAAGAATTGCAAGCCACACAATCTGATGACAAAGGAAATTATAATTTCTCGGTAGAATGCAATAAAAAATATTATGTAAGAGGCGAAAAAGAAGAGTACGAAACCAAAGAAGCACCTGTTAAAACACCAAATAAATCTGGAAAAACTGTTTTGCCATTAGCTACAGCGAAAAAAATAAGAGAAATAAAAGTAGGTACAGATTTGGCTAAAACTCTTGAAATTCCTATCATTTATTTTGATTTAGACAAATCTTACATCCGTAAAGATGCTGCGCTAGAACTTGAAAAAGTATTGGTTGTAATGAAATTGAATCCAACTATTAAAGTGGATGTGAGATCTCATACAGATAGCCGACAAACATTTGAATATAACGACGCTTTATCAGATAGAAGAGCAAAATCGACCATTGCTTGGTTAATTAAAAACGGTGTCAATGCCAACAGATTGACAGGAAAAGGTTATGGTGAAAGTCAACTCATAAATAAATGTGCAGATGGTGTAGAATGTTCTGAAGAAGAACACCAACTAAACAGACGAAGCGAATTTATAGTTGTGAAAATGTAAATATAATAGGTTAAAATTATTGAAAACCATCTCAGTTTAAATCGAGATGGTTTTTTTCTTTTTAGTAAATTAAATTTTATTAACTTTAAAAAATATTTTTATACATGCAAAATTTTTTTAAAATAATCATATTTCTAACTTTTCTAAACTCTTTTTCGCAAGACATACCCAATTTTTCTGAAATTGATTCCTTGTACAGAGAAGACCAGTTTTATCTCAATTTAACCTATAACATTTTAAGAGACAAATCTGCAGGAATATCTCAAAACTCCCTTTCTTCGGGTGTTAATTTTGGTTTTTTAAGAGATTTTCCTATTAATAAATCCAGAACAGTATCTATTGCGCCAGGTCTGGGATTGTCTTTTAATAACTACAAACAAAATCTGATTATTCAAAACGGTGGTAATACTGTTCAATACAGTTTAATTGAACCCAATTTTCCATACAATAAAAACAAATTGACCATGTATTTTGTGGAGTTGCCTATTGAGTTTAGATGGAGAACTTCGACTTACGAATCACATAAATTTTGGAGAATTTACACGGGCTTAAAATTTAGTTATTTGTTAAATAGTCGCTCTAAATTTATTTCGCCAACGCAAAATTTCATAGTAAATAACAATCCAGACATAAATAAATTTCAATATGGTGTTTATTTAACTTCGGGTTGGAATTCATGGAATATTTACGCTTACTACGGGTTGCAAGATATTTTTAAAAATGGAAATTTAAACAATGATTCGCTAAAATTAAATACATTTAATATTGGATTAATGTTTTACATTTTATAACCAAAAATATAACAGAATTATTTGTGGAATTACACCAATAGTATAGCCTAAAACTAATTCTTCACTAGAATGTGCTTTCATATAAAGTCTAGATGATGCAACTAAACCATTGCATAATAGCAAAATAGTAACAAATACTACTTCTTTAATCTGAAAGTGAATGCTTCCAGCCACGCAAAACAAAGTCAATGCTGAAACTCCCAGCATATGCAAACTTATTTTTTTATGAAAAAACACCAAAATCAAAGCAAGTAAACTACTAAAAATACTACCTAAAAAAAAGTAAAATAATTCAGGAATTACATCCAATGTAAAAGTTTTAAAACTTAAAATACTTAATAACAATATTTGCATCAAAAGCGGAATTTTGCGCTGAGAAACATTGGCAATCATTATAGAATCTATCTTTTTTGAAATAATCAATAAATAGAAAAAAATTAAAGGAATAAAAACAGTAATTATTAACACTTGAATAATATACAAAAATATGGTTTCATAAATAAAATACCTTTCAGACACCAAAAAGTAAAATACAGTGGCAAAAACCGATATAAAAATAGGATGAAATAAGTAAGAAAAAAAAGGAAGTATTTTTTTCAAGAGTTTTTTGTTAAGTTGAACCTACATCTTCTTTCTCATTCTAGCCACAGGAATATCCAACTGTTCACGATACTTAGCAACTGTTCTTCTTGCAATTGGATAACCTTTTTCTTTGAGCATATCTGCCAATTGATCATCTGGCAAAGGTTTGTGTTTGTCTTCGTCTTGAATCACATCTTGCAAAATTTTCTTGATTTCAATGGTGGAAACTTCTTCACCTTGATCGTTAGTCATGGCTTCAGAAAAGAATTCTTTAATTAATTTTGTACCATAAGGCGTATCAACATATTTGCTATTTGCCACACGCGAAACAGTTGAAATATCTAGTCCAACCATATCTGCAATGTCCTTTAAAATCATGGGCTTTAGATTGGTTTCATCGCCATCCAGAAAATATTCCTGCTGAAAATGCATAATAGCATTCATGGTCACAAAAAGGGTTTCTTGCCTTTGTTTTATGGCATCGATAAACCATTTGGCAGAATCTAATTTTTGCTTAATAAATTGAACAGCATCTTTTTGAGAATTTGATTTGTCTTTCGAATCCTTGTAAGTCTTCATCATTTCCTGATAATCTTTCGAAACATGAAGTTCAGGTGCATTTCTGCCATTTAATGTCAATTCTAGTTCATCATCAACAATTCTAATGGCGAAATCAGGCACAACATGTTCAGTTATTTTGTTGCTTCCCGTGTAAGCACCACCTGGTTTTGGATTGAGTTTTTCAATTTCGTCAACACCATTTTTTAATTGTTCTTTGGAAACAGAAAATTTTTGTAATAATTTATCGTAATGCTTTTTCGTAAAAGCTTCAAATTGATCTTCAATAATATGAATAGCCAAAGCAACAGATTCCGTAGGCGTTTTGTGTTTCAATTGTAGCAACAAACATTCTTGCAAATCTCTGGCACCAACACCAGATGGTTCAAGCTCGTGAATGACATGTAGTATTTTTTCCACCGTTTTTTCATCGGTATAAATTCCTTGAGTAAACGCCATATCATCGACCATGTCTTGAATACTACGTCGAATGTAGCCCATATCATCGATACTTCCAACCAAAAATTCTGCAATATCACGCTGGTCATCGGTTAAAATGAAAGTATTCAATTGGTTAATTAAATCCTGATGAAAGCTTATGGGTGCAGAAAGTGGCGATTCTCGCTCTTCATCATCATCGCTATAATTATTAACTTGTGTTTTATAATCTGGAGTTTCATCGTTGCTCAAATATTCGTCGATATTTACTTCGCCAGTTTCTATATTTTCACTATCGTTATAATCATCATAATCTTCATTATTATCAAATTCATCTTTTTCATAAATATCTTCATTGTCGGTTCCAGTTTCAAGCGCTGGATTTTCATTCATTTCTTCAATCAAACGTTGCTCAAATGCCTGTGTTGGCAATTGAATCAGCTTCATCAGCTGTATTTGCTGTGGCGATAATTTTTGCGATAATTTGAAATTTAAAAACTGTTTTAACATTGTTTTTTATTGAAAGATGTATCGTAATTATTGAACAATAGAGTAATATTATTTGTTCTACTTTACTTTTATGATGATTATTTGTCTAAATAATTTATTTAAAATTCAAATTTATGATTTAAAATTCAAATATCATAAAATGTAAATTATAAAGCTTCTATTTTCAATTTAAATCTAAAGAAAATTTGACTTACTTTTGTATTCCATGACAGATACAAAACAAAATAAATACGACAAAGCCTATTTACGATTGGCCAAAGAATGGGGAAAACTTTCTTATTGCAAACGAAAGCAAGTTGGCGCGATTATTGTTCGTGATAAAATGATTATTTCCGATGGTTATAATGGTTCGCCATCAGGATTTGAAAATTGTTGTGAGGACGAGAATAATTTAACACATTGGTATGTGCTTCACGCAGAAGCAAATGCAATACTTAAAGTAGCACGTTCAACACAATCGTGTGAAGGCGCAACATTGTACATTACACTTTCTCCATGCAAGGAATGCAGCAAATTGATACACCAATCGGGAATTAAAAGAGTGGTATATTTAGATGGTTATAAAGACGATTCTGGACTGGACTTTTTGCGAAAAGCAGGTGTAAAAGTGGAACACATTCAAGAAATTGATTAAAACAAACCTTAATAGAAGAAATGAAAATTGATAAAATATATTTTCCAATTATAATCTTCACGGCAATTGCTGTAGGTTTCTTATTGGGTGGCATTTTTATTAACATACCAGTTTCAAATAGGCTAGCTTCGGAAAATCAAAACAAACGAAAACTCAATAAATTAATTGATTTTATCGAACATGATTATGTAGACGATATAAATACAGATTCTATAGTGGATCAGACTGTCAATGGAATTCTTGAAAAATTGGATCCACATTCTGTTTATATTGCAAAAAATGATGCAGAAGAAGTTGCCCAAAGTATGAAAGGCGATTTTGTAGGTATTGGTGTCAATTTTTTAATGCAGAATGATACTGTTGCCGTTATAAAACCAGTGGAAGGCGGTCCTTCAGAAAAAGCAGGAATCAAAGCGGGAGACAGAATTTTATTAGCCAATAATGAAAAATTATTCGGCAAAAAAATTACTACTGAAAAACTATATTCCAAACTTAAAGGCGAAGCCAATTCCGAAGTGTTATTGACTATTTTTAGAAAATCCGAAAATAAAAAATACAATATTAAAGTTGTTAGAAATACGATTCCTGTAAAAAGTGTTGACATTGCTATAATGTTGAATAAAACTGCGGGTTATATCAAAATAAATAGGTTTGCAGAAACTACTTACAATGAATTTAAAATCGGATTAAATAAACTGAAAAAACAAGGCGCAAATTCAATTGTAATTGACCTTCGAGACAATGGCGGTGGCTATTTGGATCAAGCTGTAGAAATTGCCGATGAATTTTTAAAAGAAAAAAACCTAATAGTATTTACCAAAAATAAAAAAGGAAGAATTGATAAAACGTATGCTTCAGAAGGCGGTATTTTTGAAACCGGAAAATTAACTATTTTAATCAATGAAAATTCAGCTTCCGCGAGCGAAATATTGGCTGGAGCCATTCAGGATAACGACCGTGGTTCAGTTATCGGGCGACGCTCTTTCGGTAAAGGATTGGTACAGAGAGAAATGCCTTTGGGCGATGGCTCATCTGTACGGTTAACCGTGGCAAGATATTACACACCGACGGGTCGATCTATTCAAAAATCATATAAAAAAGGTAAGGAAGATTATTTTAATGACTTTTCAAACCGTTATCAAAGTGGCGAATTGTATGCCAAAGAC
>NZ_JANLVD010000086.1:0-1672 GCF_031363805.1 Flavobacterium sp.
CAATTGCTCGTCAACCAGAAGCTTCAGGAAAAATTCAAACTGCCATGCTTATCGCAGCTGCACTTATTGAAGGTATTGGTTTCGCAGCATTGTTCTCGTAAATCAAAACTAAAAAATTATAGTTGCAACGGTTGGTTGCAACTATAGTTTTATCAAAAAAATTAAAAAATTTATAATTACATATAATGGATAAGTTAATAAATGATTTTTCGTTTGGTTTATTCATCTGGCAAGTAGTAATATTTGTTGGATTAATCTTTTTATTGAAAAAATTTGCTTGGAAACCCATTCTTGATGCAGTAAATGATAGAGAAGAAGGAATCAAAAACGCATTGCTTTCTGCTGAAAATGCTAGAAAAGAAATGCAAAACTTGCAAGCAGACAACCAACGTATTTTGCAAGAAGCACGTTTGGAACGCGACACCATGTTAAAAGAAGCGCGTGAAATTAAAGAAAAAATGATTGCCGATTCAAAAACCGAAGCGCAAGCACAAGGTCTAAAAATGATCGAGCAAGCAAAAGCAGCTATCGAAAGCGAAAAAAATGCTGCTATGGCAGAATTGAAAGCACAGGTTTCAAACTTGTCAATTTCTATTGCTGAAAAATTATTGAAAGATGAACTATCTAACAAAGAAACTCAAACCAAATTGGTAGAGAAAATGTTAGGCGATGTTAAATTAAACTAATATGTCAAGTACAAGAACAGCAATTCGTTATGCAAAAGCTATTCTGGATATAGCTTCATCTAAAGGTTTGGCTACGGAAGTGAGCCAAGATATGTTTTTGGTTTCATCAACAATAAAAGATAATCTGGAATTGAATATATTTATTCAAAATCCAACAATTAAAGTTGAAGTGAAAGAAAGTGCTTTGTTAGAGGTTTTTACAGACACAAATAGTGTAACAAAAAGTTTGTTTCATTTGTTATTTGAAAACAAAAGATTCGAAATTCTTTCTGAAGTTGCCACAGAATACAATAAACTATTTGTCGAAATGAATGGTGTGGAAGTAGCAAAAGTAACTACCGCTATTCCTATGGATGCAGATTTGGAAGGCAAAGTAAAAGCTAAAATCGCCGCCTTTTCAGATAAAAAAGTGACTATCGAAAATATAGTAGATGCTTCAATTATAGGAGGATTTATTTTAAGAATAGGCGACAAGCAATACAATGCTTCAGTGGCCAACAGATTACAAGTTTTAAAAAGAGAATTAAGTAACTAGTTATTTATAAATAATTATGGCGGAAATTAAACCTGCTGAAATTTCAGCAATATTAAAAAAGCAAGTAGAAGGTTTTGAATCTGGTGCTACTTTAGAAGAAGTTGGATCGGTACTTCAAGTTGGAGATGGAATTGCTCGTGTTTATGGGCTTTCAAATGTTCAATACGGTGAACTTGTAGAGTTTGAAAATGGTTTGGAGGGAATTGTTTTAAATCTTGAAGAAGATAATGTTGGAGTTGTACTTTTAGGACCATCAACAGGAATAAAAGAAGGTTCAACAGCAAAAAGAACACAACGTATTGCTTCTTTAAAAGCAGGTGAACAAATGGTTGGTCGCGTAGTCAACACACTTGGTTTTCCTATAGATGGAAAAGGACCAATTGGAGGTGATTTATACGAAATGCCTTTGGAAAGAAAAGCGCCTGGCGTTATCTTCCGTCAACCAGTTACA
>NZ_JANLVD010000189.1:0-4451 GCF_031363805.1 Flavobacterium sp.
GAAATAAAATACTTAGCTGTAGTAGAATCTGCATTGAAACCAAAAGCAGTTTCCAGAATGGGCGCTACTGGTTTATGGCAATTTATGTACCATACCGGGAAACAATACAAATTAAATATTGATACTTATGTAGATGAACGCAGCGATGTTTTAAAAGCCAGTGATGCCGCAGCCAGATATATGAAAGGTATGTATGAAATTTTTAACGATTGGGATCTGGTTTTGGCATCTTATAATTCTGGGGCTGGAAATGTAAGCAAAGCCATTCGACGCTCTGGCGGATTGACCAATTATTGGAATATTAAGAAAAATTTACCTCGCGAAACACAAGGCTATGTTCCAGCATTTATTGCAACTATGTATATTTTTGAGTATCATAAAGAACATGGAATCAAACCAGAAAAACCATTAATCAACCATTATGCTACGGATACTGTTGCCATTCAAAAGCAAATGACTTTTAAACAAATTTCTGATTTGCTAGATATACCAGTTACCGAAATTGAATATCTAAATCCATCTTACAAACGAAATGTGGTTCCTGGGAAAACAAATACCATTAATTTTTTGAGATTGCCAGTGAATAAAGTAGCACTATTTACATCCAACGAAAATAAAATGTATGCCTATGCCAATTATGAATTCAACAAGCGTGAAAAGGTAATTGTAAGAACCAAAAAAATCAAAGACACAATTCAGAAAAATATTTCGATTGATAATGCATTGGCTGGAAATACTACAAATCCTAAAAACCAATATTACAAAGTAAAACGTGGCGATCACTTGGGTGATATTGCTCAGAAATATGGTGTAACAATGTCGGATATTAAGCGTTGGAATAATATGCGTAATAATACTGTTCAACTCGGTAGAAGACTTAAAATTCAAACGGAGCAAGAAATTGTTGAAGTTCAAAAACCAGAAACTTTAGTTGCCGAAGTTAAAAAAATCACATCCAAAGAGTCCAAAATTGAATTGGCTTCTTTAAAACAAAATAATATTTCGAAAGAATATACTGTGCAAGCTGGAGACAATTTATTTAGTATTGCTAGAGAAAATAAAATTAATGTGGCCGATTTGAAACGCTGGAATAATTTAGCAGAAGAAGCTAATAATGTTTATACTGGAGATGTTTTAAAGGTTTCTGGTGATAGTTCTGCTAAATTGGAAACTGTAATTGTATCTAAACCTAAAACTATTTATTACACGGTTCAAAAAGGTGATAATTTATCTGAAATTGCTACAAAAAATAATGTTTCTATGTCAGATTTAAAAGACTGGAATAACTTGAAAGATTCAAACGTAAGGCTAGGAGAGAAGCTTAAAATTGAAACTACCTCAAACGCAGTGGCTGAAAAATCAAAAAAAGAAAGTTCAAACACAGAAAAAACCAAAACTTACACTGTAAAAAGAGGCGATTCATTGTTTAGTATATCTTTAAAACACAACACTACAGTTTCTCAAATTAAAAAACTAAATGGTGGAAAATTAGAAAAACTATTGCCAGGAATGAAAATAAAAATAAACGGTTAAGCCGAAAATAAACTTTTAAAGTTTTAACTTTGTGCATCCTAACAAAATTGGATGCACTTTGTATTTAAAACAACTCTTCCCATGGAATTATTATTCAAAACAAAACCTTTTGATCAACTTTCAACTACCGAATTATATAATATTTTAAATCTTAGGAACGAAGTTTTTGTATTGGAACAAAATTGCGTTTATCTTGATACAGATTTTAAAGATCAAAAAGCCGTTCATGTTTTAGGATATTATAATGATGAATTAGTTGCTTATTGCAGACTATTTAAAGGTGGCGATTATTTTGAAAATGCTTCGCTTGGAAGAGTAATTGTGGCTCAAAAACACCGTGACAAAAAATGGGGTAATAATTTAATGGTTGAGGCCATTTCGCAGATAGAAAGCCATTACAATCAAAAAAACATTACTATTTCTGCACAATTATACCTTCAGAAATTTTATGAAAGTCATGGTTTTATAACTACTTCAGAAAGCTATTTGGAAGACGATATTCCACATATTGAAATGAAACGCGTTGTAAACTAAATTTTTATAAGAAAGCACAAATAGGGCAATGATTGTTTATTCATCATTGCCCTTTTTTTGTTAATGCTGCGAAGTCAGCGACTTTTGACCATACATAGTTTGATTGCGCCCAAGCTTTGTTCGATTGCGCCCAAGCTTTGTTGGCTTTTAAAAAACAATATTAAATTTAAGGTTTATAAAATCATACACTCGAGTTTGCCCATATTCATAGAATGTTTTTTCTGCGAGTTCCTGAACATCGGAGGTGGATAAATAGGCAATGATGTTGCCATTTTCCCTGTTAATGGTTTGTCCTATTTCTGTAAGGTTGAACACTTCAAAATTTATACGGGTTACCGATGGATAGTTTTGCATTGTGTTTCCGCAGGAATCATTAAAAGTGATTCTTCCTTTTTCTAAACTTATAGTAACGTGGGCATCGTTTTTTGTGTTATTTAAGGTAAAAAAATCTTCTTTGCCTGATATATTTATTTCGTCTATGATTTTGTACATGTTTTTTTTGGTTGTATTTATAGTTGGTTTTATAATGTTGCTGCGAGGTCGGGAGACCATCGCAGAGCTAGCCGTTCTTTTGGAACACTTTGGAGAGCTGGGATTCTTTATTTTCCAAAAAACTTTCCTGCAATATCATTTGGCATTGTTGGCGAAGAATCTTCCTTTAAAAGTCCAGTGTCGGCCCTACTAAATAATGACTGCATTATTAAACTTCTATCCTTTTCATCCATACTTCCGTCTTTAATTAATGCTAAATATACATACGTAAGTTGTTCTCTCTCCTCAGAATCTCTTGATAAATGAAATGAACTAAAAGCAATTTTATTTAATGCCCTAATTCCATAAGTTAGAAATGCTATAAAAGTTACATAGATAACTGACCATTTGATTGCGCTTGCTTGACCATTCATAAAACTTAATAACATTCCTTCTGGAGTTAACCAAAGTAAACAATATAATGTCAGACAAGTAAATATAATCATACTTATCAACCAATATATTGCTGTCCAACCTTCTTTTTTTAATGCAATCGCTCGTTTACTCCAATATTCTGCTGGTTTTTGTAATCTTAATTGTTCTTGGTAAGTATTTTCTAAATCAATTAATCTTTGTTTTGATTCAATATCAAAACTATCAAAATCTGTTTTTGATATTTCAAACCATTCGGTAAATAATAATTCTTTAGCTTCTTTAAATTTATCTATAGCTTCAGAGTATTCTTCATATTTTCTATTTGTATTTGATAAATGTTCAACAATTTCATTTTCAGATTTTGATAAATATTTATTGAAATCATTTCTTATATTACTAATGGAAGATTTCTCTGCATTTCGTCTCGACGAAATTTCAGTATGATCTTTCATTGTAAATTCATAGGCAAGTTGAGTTCCTACATAATAATTTTTAGTATTTATTATATTTGAATTCAATTGATTGGTAATGTAATAAAAAGCTCCTGTTACAGAATTGGGCAAATTTTTATAAACGGAAATTAAAAATTCAGATTCGGGACAATTGTATGTTAAAGGATAACGACTAAGATTATTGATTTGACTTATTACATTGTTCCAATAACTATCTAAAGTATTATTTTCTTGGTCGAAATAGGATTCTACAAATTGAGAAATAGAATCTTTAATTGCAATAAAATAATTTTTTGAAAAATGTAATTCCTCAGGAAGATTTGAGGATAGGGATTCCCAACCGTTTATTTGTTGGATTGAAAATTCATACATTGAACTTACTCCCTTAATTTCTGTATTGAAATTAATATATGTGAAACTTATTCCTTGAGTTTTATTTATGAACCATTCTTTGCTTCTGGAATCAGCTATTATTTTTTTTAATTCGGTTGTAGTCATTGGTTTTTTTGATTTTTTGTGACATTTAAAAGTTCTCCTATACAAACTTTTGGATTTATTTTAGTGTAGCTGACTTTCACTTCATTGTAACAGGAATTCTAATTTAGAAAATTCATTATCATTCATTTCTTTTTGACCAATAAGCTTTTTCTGTTTTATAGTCAATTTGCCATAGGTATTAAAATTTTTAATATTAACTACATTGTTTTTAATGGTGTAGTTATATTCGGTTTTTTGTAATACATTATTTTTATAATCATTCTCCATTTCTTTTGGTGTACAATATGCTTTTGTGATGTAGGAAACTTTAACTATATTTTTTTCAAATTCTAAAATACAAAAATTATAGATCATACAACCGCCACCATTTTTAAATTTTTCGCAACTCGCACTAACTTCTGCTTTATATTTTTTATCTGCTAATGTATTTTGACTAATACAAGAAATGCAAAGCATTAAATATACTAGGGTTGTTATTTTTTTTAACATCAATTACTTTTTAAAAATAATTTCTTTTTCACCATGCTT
>NZ_JANLVD010000201.1:0-1841 GCF_031363805.1 Flavobacterium sp.
CTGGATGACACAAAATGAAATTGGAATGGGAAAAGTAATGCAGCCATTTCGTCTAAGTATGGTAGGCGCTTTGAAAGGTCCACATCTTTTTGATATTGTAGAATTAATTGGAAAGGGAGAAAGCATTATGCGATTGGAAAATGCAATTGCTACTTTATAAAAGAAAGTCTCGAATTAGCGGGATTTTTTTTATTCTCTAAAAAGTGTTACTTTGAAATAAGTTTTGTTATCCGATTCTAAAAGCCAAATTCCTTTTTTACTTAAAATAGCGTCATAATGAACTTCCGCTTTAAGGTTATTTTGAGTAATAAAATCATTAATTTTTTTATTGAAAGACATTGCTAATAATACATTCACATTTCCATACCTGTTTTTTAAAAGCCTACTACTCTCAAAAATTGATGTTCTTCTAAAAGACAAAGCCCCTTTTAAACCTTCGCGATGAGTTTCTTTAGATGCCTTGTCAACAAGGTTTCCGGTTTGTTTATCTATTACAAAAAGATTGTTGTATCTATCATCTGTGCCTCCATCAATCGAAAAAGCCAAAAGATTATCATTCAAGTATTCATTTATTTCAATGGTTGCTTCTATTAAATACCTGTCATTGTTAAAGCCTTTCTTATCATCGATTTCGAAAACCCTATTCCAAATCATCTCCCCTGTTTTTTTGAATTTAACCGCATAAAAGCCCTTTGGAGAAAGAGTTTTACTATCTCTAGTTACTCCAAATATATAAACGTCTTGAGTATCATCATCGATTAAATATTCATTGACGTCCATATTATTAAAGTAATTTAATGATGAACTAAAATCACACATTTCGTTTTCAATTCTTGATTTACTTCGTGTTGAAGCTGGAACAAGATTTGATGGTAATGAATAAGAATATTTAAAATTATTTATTATTTTACCCTCCAAGTCATACTGCGTCCTGTAAAGGTTACATGTGGCATTGCTAATATCATACAGTATTCTTTTAGTAACTATTTCAAAACTATTGTCGTCTATTAATCTTTTCTGAAATGCCAAATCAGATTCATTGGGTTTATCAGGATTAGCAAAACACTCGATATTTGGTTTCGTAACTTTTACCAGTTCTTCAATATTGCTGTTAATATCTCTTTTTTTACAAAAAATATCATCTTTCAAAAGATTTACTTTTATATTTCCTGTGGAATTTACTAATTCTAATTGGAACTTCTTAGTGAAGAAATTTAAATAAGGAAAACGGACGTGTTTCTTAATATATTCTTTTGAGGTGATATTATCTATTGCAAAATACTTATATCTATCGGCTATGTTGTTTTTTGCTTCGAAGATAGAAAATGCTTTCTCCGCAGTAGAAAAATTAAATCCGTCAAATTCATAATTATTTAAAATTACACTTTGATTCTGTTCTGAATCGATGAATAACAAAGAGGCTTTTTTGCTTTTATTATGACTACTTATAATTAACTTATTGGATTTTTTTAAATAACCACAATTTATCTCTTTAATACTATCTCCAAATTGTTTTTCAAAAACTGTTGTTTGTGCATTAAGCCCTAATCCCATTAAAATAGTTGCTGCTAAAATTAATCCTTTCATTTTTCTTGTTTTTTACAAATTAAAAATCACCTGAGCGTTTAGTGTTCCCAAGTTGCCTTTGAAACTGTCGCCGTTATTCAAAGCCTGCAAGCTCTCGTCCTTATTGAGTTTGTTTAAGAAATTAGTGAAGCCGTATTCATAAAAAAGCACTGCACGAATGTTCTTGTTCCCTGCAGAACCACCTAAATAAAAATTACCGCTTACAGGCGAAACGTCTACAATCTGTTTAGCTTTTAACAGTGTTCCATTTATAA
>NZ_JANLVD010000234.1:0-17158 GCF_031363805.1 Flavobacterium sp.
AACATCGGCTCACGAAGCATTCGATTTAGGATTATTGCAACACGGAAAAGATATCGTTGTCGTAAACAAAGACCGTCAAATTGCCGAAGCCAAAAAACACGCATTGCTTATGGCAGAAGCGGGTTACACACAACCAATCCGCAGAACCGATGTGAAAGTTTTAGGTAAACAAGCTCTGGGAATGTTCCTTGTTGGAACAAACCAAATGGTTGCTGGAAAATACATATCTGAACATGATCTTAAAATTGCTAACAAATTGGCTTACGTTATGGCTGGTGGCGATTTGTCTGAAGCTACATTAGTATCTGAACAATATTTATTAGATATAGAACGTGAGGCATTTTTATCACTTTGTACAGAAAGAAAAACTTTGGAGAGAATTCAGTTTATGTTAACTAAAGGGAAACCGTTGAGAAATTAAGAATCAAGAGTAAAGAAGCAAGAAAAAAGATTTTTAACCACAAAATCTTGTCTCTTGTCTCTTGCATCTATTATCTAAAAATTATGAAAACAGCATACATAGTAAAAGCATACAGAACAGCAGTCGGAAAAGCACCAAAAGGATTATTCCGTTTTAAAAGACCTGACGAATTAGCAGCAGAAACCATCGAATTTATGATGGCAACATTGCCAAATTTCGACAAAACTCGTATTGACGATGTTATGGTTGGAAACGCCATGCCAGAAGCTGAACAAGGGTTGAACGTTGGTCGATTAATTTCATTAATGGGATTGAAAGTCGATGATGTTCCTGGTGTAACGGTGAACAGATATTGTGCTTCGGGATTAGAAACAATCGGAATGGCAACTGCCAAAATTCAATCTGGAATGGCACATTGCATCATTGCTGGTGGTGCCGAAAGCATGAGTTTTATTCCAATGGGCGGCTACAAACCAACACCTGATTATGCTGTGGCAAAAGCCGGAAACGAAGATTATTATTGGGGAATGGGTTTAACATCGGAAGCGGTGGCGAAACAATTCAATATTTCTCGTGCTGATCAAGATGAGTTTGCCTTCAATTCTCATAACAAAGCATTAAAAGCACAAGCCGATGGAAAATTCGATTCTCAAATTGTTCCAATTACGGTTGAGCAAACTTTTATCAATGAAAATGGTAAAAAAGAAACAAAATCCTACGTTGTAAATAAAGATGAAGGACCAAGATTCGGAACTTCAATTGAAGGATTAGCCAATTTGAAACCTGTTTTCGCTGCTGATGGATCAGTAACTGCTGGAAACTCTTCTCAAATGAGTGATGGAGCAGCATTTGTTTTGGTCATGAGTGAAGAAATGGTCAAAGAATTAAACTTGGAACCAATTGCTCGTTTGGTAAACTTCGCATCAGCCGGAGTTGAACCAAGAATTATGGGAATAGGTCCAGTAAAAGCCATTCCAAAAGCATTGAAACAAGCAGGTCTGACTCTAAAAGATATTGATTTAATCGAATTAAACGAAGCATTTGCATCACAAGCATTGGCAGTTACAAGAGAATTAGGATTAAATCCTGATATAATCAATGTAAATGGTGGCGCAATTGCGCTCGGGCATCCATTAGGTTGCACAGGAGCAAAACTTTCTGTTCAATTATTTGAAGAAATGAGATTGAGAAAAGCCAAATATGGAATCGTTTCAATGTGTGTAGGTACTGGACAAGGAACGGCTGGAGTTTATGAGTTTTTGAAATAGAGGAAAGAAGAAAGATGAAAGAAGCAAGAGGTAAGAGGCAAGAAACAAGACTTAATAGATTTTAATATTTGATTTTACAAAAAATAAAGTGAAATAATAATTTATAACATTGAAAATAAGGTAAAATATCAAGTAAAGTTTTTACGAAAATCTTGATTCTTGATTCTAAAAATAATAAACATGAGACATAATTTTAAGAATTTGAAAATTTGGATTTTAGCGATGGATATTACAAATGATATTTATAAACTAACTTCTAATTTTCCAAAATCTGAAATTTATGGATTAGTCAGTCAAATGAATAGATGTTCCGTTTCAATGCCTTCAAATATTGCAGAAGGGTCAAATAGAGGAAATAAGCATTTTCAACATTATTTGAATATTAGTTTAGGATCATCATTCGAATTACAAACACAACTTTTGATTTCATGTCAAAATAAATATTTATCAAGAGAAAAAACAGAAGAAATAGAAAATAAAATAATTGAATTTCAAAAGATGACAACAGGATTCATAAGTAAGTTAGACACTCAAAATCTTGCTTCTTGATTCTTGCATCTAAAAATCTAAAACAAATGGAAGACATAACTCGCGGAGGACAATTCCTCGTAAAAGAAACAAAATCAGAAAACATTTTTACGGTTGATGATTTTACCGAAGAACAAATTATGATGCGTGATTCTGTTAAAGAATTCACAGACAAAGAATTGTGGGCACACAAAGACAAGTTCGAGAAAAAAGATTATGCCTATACTGAGGCGTGCATGAAAAAAGCAGGGGAAATGGGACTTCTTGGAGTTGCTGTTCCTGAAGAATACGGCGGATTAGGAATGGGTTTCGTATCAACGATGTTGGTTTGTGATTATATTTCGGGCGCAACAGGTTCATTTTCAACGGCTTTTGGAGCGCATACTGGAATTGGTACAATGCCAATAACTTTATATGGAAACGAAGAACAAAAGAAAAAATATGTCCCAAAATTGGCTTCGGGCGAATGGTTTGGTGCGTATTGTTTGACAGAACCAGGCGCAGGATCTGATGCCAATTCAGGAAAAACCAAAGCAGTTTTATCAGAAGACGGAAAAACATATTCGATTACAGGTCAAAAAATGTGGATTTCGAATGCTGGATTTTGTTCGGTATTCATCGTATTTGCTAGAATTGGTGACGATAAAAACATTACAGGTTTTATTGTAGAAAATGATCCATCAAACGGAATCACGATGAACGAAGAAGAGCACAAACTTGGTATTCGTGCTTCTTCGACACGACAAGTTTTCTTTAATGAAACAAAAGTTCCAGTTGAAAACATGCTTTCTGAAAGAGAAAACGGTTTCAAAATCGCCATGAATTCATTGAATGTAGGTCGTATTAAATTGGCTGCTGCTTGTTTGGATGCACAGAGAAGGGTAATTTCTGGATCTGTAAAATATGCGAATGAAAGAATTCAGTTCAACACACCAATTTCAAGTTTTGGAGCCATTCGTTCTAAATTAGCAGAAATGGCAACCAGTTGTTATGCTGGAGAAAGTGCTTCTTATAGAGCAGCAAAAGATATTGAAGACAGAGTGAATGCTCGTGTTGCCGAAGGAAATTCGCATCAAGAAGCAGAACTTAAAGGTGTTGAAGAATTTGCAATTGAATGTTCAATTTTGAAAGTTGCCGTTTCTGAAGATGTTCAAAATTGTGCCGATGAAGGAATTCAAATTTTTGGAGGAATGGGATTTTCTGAAGATACACCAATGGAATCAGCTTGGCGAGATGCTCGTATTGCTCGTATTTACGAAGGTACAAACGAAATTAACAGAATGCTTTCTGTTGGAATGTTAATCAAAAAAGCCATGAAAGGCCATGTTGATTTACTTGGACCAGCATCTAAAGTGCAGGAAGAATTAATGGGAATTCCATCGTTTGAAACGCCAGATTATTCAGAATTATTCGCAGAAGAAAAATCTATTATTGGCAACTTGAAAAAAGCATTTTTAATGGTTGCTGGTGGCGCAGTTCAAAAATTTGGTCCGGACTTAGATTCTCATCAAATGCTTTTAATGGCTGCTGCTGATATGCTTATTGAAATTTATATGGCGGAAAGTACTATTTTAAGAACCGAAAAATTAGCAAAATCGAAAGGTGAAGACAAAGCATTAGAACAAATTGCAATGGCAAAATTATACTTGTACCACGCTGTTGATATTGTAGCACAAAAAGGTAAAGAAAGCATTATTTCTTTTGCCCAAGGTGATGAACAACGCATGATGCTTATGGGTTTACGTCGTTTTACAAAATATGTAAACATGCCAAACGTAGTAGGTTTGAGAGAAACTATTACAAGTAAATTGGTTGCTGAGAATGATTATTGTTTTTAACATAAAATAATTTTTTTAAGGAAAACCATTTGTTAATTCAAATGGTTTTTTTTTGAAATTAAGTGTAATTAATTTTACATAGTCAACAAATATGTAAATTTGCATTAATAGATAAAAATGAAAAATTGAGAACAACCAAGATATTTAAAGAATTTTTTAAAAGCGAAAAAGCGGGAGGAATTATTCTAATTGTATGTACAATTATTTCATTATTAATTACTAATTCAACTTTTGGAGAAAATTATCAGCACATTTGGCACACAAATTTTGCAGGACATTCAATCGAACATTGGATTAACGATGGATTAATGACCATCTTCTTTTTGCTCATTGGCTTAGAACTGGAAAGAGAAATCTACCATGGAGAACTCTCCAATATTAAAGACGCCACTTTACCAATTTTTGCGGCTCTAGGTGGAATGATTGTTCCAGCAGGTTTATTTTTATTGCTAAATTTTGATACCGAAACTAAATCTGGCGCTGGAATTCCAATGGCTACAGATATTGCATTTGCACTAGGAATATTATCACTATTAGGCAAAAGGGTTCCAATAGGTTTAAAAATATTCTTAACAGCGCTAGCCGTAATTGACGATTTAGGTGCTATTTTAATTATTGCAATATTTTATACGAAAACCATAGTTTTAAGCAATTTATTTTTGGCTTTATCAGCATTTATAATATTGTTAATATGCAATAAATTAAAAATTAAGAACTTAATAATTTACATAATTGGAGGAATAACCATGTGGTACTTTATGCTCAATTCAGGGGTACATGCCACAATTACTGGTGTTTTACTGGCTTTCACCATTCCATTTGGAGATGGAAATCCAAAAACAAGCTCTTCGATTTTACAAAATTTTTTACATAAACCTGTGGCATATATCATTCTACCTTTATTTGCACTGGCGAATACTGCTATAATAATAAATTCAAACATTGAAGAAACATTATCTCAAAATTATAATATAGGAATAGCTTTAGGATTAATAATCGGCAAACCACTTGGAATATTTTTGTTTAGTTTATTGGCATTAAAAATGGGTATTTGCAAACTACCGAATCATGTGAATTTAAAATCAATTTTAGGAGTTGGCTTTTTAGGCGGTATTGGATTTACCATGTCAATTTTTATAACATTGCTAGCTTTTGAAAATGAAACGATTATAAATAATGCCAAATTAATGATTTTATTGTCATCATTGGTTTCTGGAATGCTTGGTTATTTTATATTAAAATATATTATAAAAAATTGAGATTCAATAATATAATTTTTTAGTTGTGAAACAATTATGATTTTAAATTGATTAATATTTTTTACCTTTATGAAAAATCTTTAGTTATGAAAAAAGTAATATTAATTAGTATAGTATCAATGATTTTAATTTTGGCTTGCAAAAACTCAGTTACAAATAAAAATAAAATTAATCTGAATTTCACATCAAAGAGCGATAGTAATGTAAAAGGTACAGCAGTTTTTGAAGAAAAAAATGGGATAGTTACTTTCAATGCCAAATTGAGTGGTTTAACACCTGGCGAACACGCCATTCACATTCATGAAAAATCTGATTGCTCGGCTGCTGATGGAAGTTCTGCAGGTGGACATTGGAATCCTACTTTTAAAAATCACGGGAAATGGGGAAGTGCAGAATATCACAAAGGTGATATTGGTAACTTTATGGCAGATGAAAATGGAAATGGAACGGTTAAATTTTCGACAAATGAATGGTGTATTGGTTGCGATGATGAAACCAAAAATATAATAGGAAAAGGTTTGATAGTACACAAAGGAACTGACGATTTTACCTCTCAACCAGCTGGAAATGCAGGTGCTAGACAAGCTTGTTCTGCCATAATAAAATAATAAATTCTATTTTGGTAAACAAACAACTTCATTATTTCAAAAATTCACAAGAGTGGAGAAACTGGCTACATGAAAACCATCATTCTTCAACTGGAATTGAATTGGTTTTTTACAGAGTAAATAGCGAGTTTGAAAGTATGCGATGGGAAGAAGCCGTACAAGTTGTTATTTGTTATGGTTGGATAGATTCGACTGTTAGAAAATTGGACGACGACAGAAGAAAGCAAACTTTTACACCCAGAAAAGATAAAAGTGTTTGGAGTAAACTCAATAAAACTTATATTGAAAAACTAATTAAAGAAAATTTAATTCACGAAAGTGGATTGCGTAAAATTGAAATTGCCAAGCAAAATGGATCATGGGAATCACTCGATGATGTTGAAAATTTATTAATTCCTGATGATTTGGCATTAGTATTTGCAGAAAATAAAACTGCACAAAATAATTACAATAACTTCAGTCCATCATACAGAAAAAATTATTTGTACTGGCTAAATCAAGCCAAAAGACAAGAAACCAGAAACATTCGAATTGAACAAATTATCAAATTGTGCGAACAAAATATAAAGTCAAGACAATAATCTCATAACACATATTTGTTAAAAAAAAGTTAGCTTTGTATTTTAAACACAGTCATGATAAATCCATCGGCATATGGTTGGATAGAAAAATTTTTTTTAGAACAAAATTTTTCTAATCAATCGCCAATTCTAGACTCCATAAAATTTTATGAAAGCACTCGTTTAACAGGTTTTCTTGTTGGCTACACAACATATTTTGTAACTCCTATTAATATTGAAACAAAAGGCTGGAGCAATGAAGAATTTTCAAAACTTGCACTATTAAATACCATGTTTGGTGTATATCAATTAATTGAAAACAATCAAAATCAAGAAGATTTTATAAAAAAATGTATTGCTTTTTATGAAAAATTGCATAAAAAAAGTTCAGGTTTACTAGATAAAATATTACCAAAAGATTCTCCATCCAGCAATTTAGAAAAAATTATTGCCACACGAGTTCAAACGAATGAAAATATTGTAAGCAAAAATTTTTCTCATATTTTAACCAATGCACTTTTATTTATTGATGTTTTAGCGTTTAAAAAATTCTTGCAATACGGCAAAATTTCAGAAAAATATTTGAAACGCACAGAAGAAATAATCGTAAAAACTGTTTCATTGGCACTTAATGCAAAAGTGACAAAATCCAAATATGATGATTTGTTACAGAAACTGTTTGAGTCTTCGGTTCGTTATTCAAAATTTAATAAGGCAGAAATGGGATCTTTAGATGATGTAGATTTGTCTTTTTTTACTGATGATTACGAAAAATTTTATTTAATTGATATTGCTGGAATGTCAATGTGGAGCGATGCAAAAATGGAAACTTCCGAAGAAAATTTTCTGTACAAACTAGCCAATAAATTAAATGTATCGATAATTTTTGTTCAAAAAAGCATCAAAGAAATGGGGGATTTTTTAACGCTTAATAAAAGTGAAATTCCATATTTTAATTTTTCAAATCCAGTAAAACATTTTTACGATCATACTACACACAATGTTCAAACATTAATTTCAAGAAATAAAGCAAGATTACTGCTCGAAATTTCGCAAAGTAAAGAATTAATGAAACTGCTGGCACAATCTACCAAACGAGAACTGAATGCAGATGAAAAGAAAAAAGTTCGAAATCAAATTTTGGATATATGCAAAACCATTCCTTCTTTGACTATTTTTATTATTCCAGGCGGTAGTTTATTGTTGCCTATATTAATTAAATTTATTCCACAGCTTCTTCCATCGGCATTTAATGAAAATTTAAGCTCAGAATAACCATAAATTTAACTTATAGTTTTTATCTTTGCATCAAATTTTACTATAATGACTATTACACAACTTCAATACGTATTGGCTGTAGCCGAACACAAAAATTTCACACTTGCTGCCGAAAAATGCTTTGTCACTCAACCCACTTTAAGTATGCAAATTCAAAAAGTTGAAGATGAACTTTCTGTGCTTATTTTCGATAGAAGTAAAAAACCAATACAGTTGACAGATATTGGACAAAAAATTGTTGCCCAAGCCAAAAACATTGTTAATGAAGCCAATAGAATTCATGACATAGTAGATCAGCAAAAGGGTTTTATAGGTGGCGAATTTAGAATTGGTATTATTCCTACTATTATGCCGACACTTTTACCAATGTTTTTAAATAATTTTATTAAAAAATATCCCAAAGTAAAATTAATCATTGAAGAATTAAATACAGCTGATATAATTACTAAATTAAAAACTGGTCAACTTGATGCTGGTATTGCAGCTACACCTTTGGATGAAGAAAAAATAAAAGAAATTGTTTTGTATTATGAACCATTTATGATTTATGTTCCACAATATCATACATTATCACAAAAGAGTGAAATAGAAATTAGCGATTTGAACATCGACGAAATTTTAATGTTACAAGATGGACACTGTTTTAGAGATGGTGTTTTAAATCTTTGCAAAAACAATTCCATTCACATCGAATCAAAATTTCAAATAGAAAGTGGCAGTTTTGAAACACTTCTAAAATTGGCAGACGAAGGTTTAGGAATTACACTGCTTCCTTATTTGCACTCACTAGATTTAAAGGAATCTGATAAATTAAAACTAAAACATTTTGTTGAACCAAAACCTGCAAGAGAAATAAGTTTAATATTTCCTACTAATGAACTTAAAATTCATATTATAAATGCTTTAAGAGATGTAATTGCTGGAGTATTGCGTGGTGCAAAAGCGTTTTTAAATGTAGACATTATAAGCCCAATTAATAAAAAGTGAACAACGCAATACGTGGCATTATTCACTTTTTACAATTAATACTAACGTAAGATAACTAAATTAACACAAGGTTTTAATTCAGGCTTATCATTTGTGAAATAAATAAGCCACTTTTTCAAATTCTCAATTTCGTAAGGAAGCAATTTATTTAGAGCTTTTCGCAACTCTCTAGTAAACAACCTCACATCGAAACTTACTTTTTCAAGTATGCTTTTGGTGTAATCATAAATCATTCTATACATAATAAAGTAGGTTAAAATGAATAATTAGATAAGGAACTCTTAGTAAAGCTAAATTAAATTAACATAACAAACTAAAATAAAATGTTAAAATATCGATTAAAAGATTAAAATATCGACTAAATGTGATTTATTTATATTTATGTAAGATTTTATAAAATAAATTATTTACTTATAATTCCGTATTGATCTGTCAAATATACCAAAGCAGTTATAGTAGCTGCACCCAATTCTAATTCCCTTTTATTTACAGCATTAAATTTATCATTTGCTGCATGATGATAATCAAAATAGCGTTGAGAATCAGGTCTTAAACCAACTTTTACAATTTTCTCTGAAGTTAAATCCTCAATATCTGAACCAGAATGTCCTTTGGCAAATGTGTGAATAAGGTAAGGCTCAAACAACTTTTTATAATCTTGAACTTTATTAAAATTTGCTTCATCGGTTTCAAAAGAAAAACCTCTTGGTGTAAATCCGCCAGAATCACTTTCTAAAGCGAAAATATGATTTTCATTATTCTTTTTGGACAGCTCTTGATACTTTTCGCCACCACGACCGCCATTTTCTTCATTCATAAATAAAACCACACGAATGGTATTTTTGGGCTTGTAACCAATGTTTTTTAAAATATTAACTACTTCCATACTTTGTACACAACCAGCGCCGTCATCGTGTGAACCATCGGCCAAATCCCATGAATCAAGATGTCCACCAACAACCATAATTTTATCTGGAAACTCATTCCCTTTTATTTCTCCAATAACATTGTAAGACAAAACGTCTGGCATAGTTTGACATGATTGTTTTAAATAAAATTTAAGTTTTGGATTTGCTTTTAGCGATTTACTTAACAAATCTGCACCATTGGTACTTATAGCAGCTGCTGGAATATATTGTGTTTTTGAAATGTCTCCATAACTTTGATTGCCTGTATGTGGAAAATCGTCTAAACTAAGTGTTAATGATCTTACTATCGTGGCTACTGCGCCAAATTTCGAAGCTTCCTTTGCGCCAGAGCGTCTTTGATCACCCGCTTTTCCGTAGGCGTTAAAGGTTTCTAACAAACTACTGTCCATTGGACGATTAAAAAAAACTATTTTGCCTTTGATTTTTTCTGTACCCAAACCTTCCAGTTCTTTAAGCGATTGTACTTCTATAACTTCCGCACTAATCCCTTCTTTTTGCGTTGCTACAGATCCTCCCAATGCACAAACTGGAATATTTATTTTTTTATTATTATCTACAATATAGGCAATCTCTTTCTGACCGCGAACCCATTTTGGTACCATAACTTCCTGCAAATAAACACGATCCAAACCCAAAGTTTCCAGTTGCGATTTGGTGTATTCAACTGATTTTTCTGCACCTATAGAACCTGACAAACGATGACCAATTTTGTTGGACATATAATCTAACCATGAATAACATTTAGAATTGGTTAAAGCGGCATTGTAAATCTCTTTTAGCTTAAGCTCATCCTTGGTCTGATTTTGTCCTACTACAATAATCGAAAATAAGTATAAAAATATGGTGAGCTTTCTCATTATGAAAATTTGGTTTAATATTTAAGTAAATATATAGAATAGTTTAAACAGTCCATAAAAAAAGAGCCATTTAAGCTCTTTTTAGTTTTATGTTTTTATAACGTTTAAACAATACCTTAATTCTGGTTTTTCTGCAGTAAAATTAAATAGCCAGTCAACTAATTCTTCTATTTCATATGGAAGAAGTATTCTAACAGCTTTTTCTACTTCTTTGCAAAATAAAATGGGATCAAAACTTACTCTTTCCAGAATAGACTTTGTAAAATCCATCATAACTTTTGACATAATAAATGGTTTATTATTTGTTTATTCAAATTTAAATAAAAAAGTAATGTCAAATCATAAAATACTATTAAATATTTTTGAAGGCCACCATCATCTCCCTTTTTCCTGGTGGTCCAGCCATTTTTTTAACAGTAAACCCAACTTCTTGCATAGATCTCTTGACTACGCCACGTGCTGCGTAAGTTACTAAAATTCCTTTGTATTTCAATGCATTGTACATTTTTTGAAAAATAGTGGTGCTCCACAATTCTGGTTGCACTCTGTATCCAAATGCATCAAAATATATCAAATCAAATTCATTTTGATTGTCGATATCTTGAAAAAAAAGTTTTTGCTTGGTGAAGTTGAAATGCTCATTCAAAGCTAGTTTCTCATTCCAATTTGAACTATGCATTTGTTCAAAAATATTCTCAAAACTTTGGGAGTCAAGTTTTTTCAAATAATTCATCATCAAAGCTTCTTCGATAGAAACTGGATAAGCTTCAATGGCTGTGTAGTTTATAAATAATTTATTTTTGTTGGCTTCTAAAAAAGTTATAAAAGCGTTTAATCCAGTTCCAAAACCAATTTCCAAAACTGAAATAGATTTATCTTCAAACAAAGAAAGTCCATTTTTAATAAATACATGATAGGCTTCTTGGATGGCACCGTGTTTGGAGTGATAACTTTCGTTCCAATCTGGCAAGTGAATTGTAGTTGAGCCATCTAAAGTGGTAATGATTTCTCTTTTCAAATTATTTTTTGATTAAAACGCCATCCGCTGTAAATGAATAAATAGTTTTCGGGGCTACAATGGCATCAATTTCGGTCTTGGATTTTCCTGCATCGCCAGCATAATGTTTTTGATCTTCAACAGATTCTTGGCTTACAAATGCTTTTCCATTCAAAATTACTTCATCATTTTTTGAATCTTTAGGCATAAAAAAAGCATAATCTTTAAATTTTACAAAAGCCTCTTTATTATTGCCCAAATCAAGTTTCATCCAACAACCTTTGTTTTGACAAACTTCTTTTATAGTAGACTTAAATTTAACGTCGACTGTATCTCCAATTTTAAGCTTATCGTATTTAGAAGTTAATTCAGAGGAAGATATGGCTTTATCTGCTGAAATTTTTAATCCAAAAGAGTCATAACCTTCAACATTTATATTATTGACTTGACTTTTATTTGAATTACAGCTTGAAATAGCCATTGCAAATAAAATACAAATAAAAAATTTTCTCATTTTTTAAGAGTTTAATTGTTAGAAATACAAACTTAAAAAGAATTTCACAACTTTATAATATTTATGTAAATAAAAGCGAAAAATGCTATCAAAAATGTAATACAAAATGATATGTGTTATTTTTTTAAGAAAAATTAATCGTTTGTTAACAATTACCTTATAAATTTTCAAGTTTAGCTATCTTTTTTATTAAATTAGCGAAAATTTTCAACACATTATGAGCCTAGATATTCAAAGCGAAATCGATATAGTACAATCAAAATCAACTAAAATAAATGAAGTAGATTTTGAAAATCTTTCTTTTGGTAACACATTTACCGACCATATGTTGCAATGTGATTATAAAAATGGTGCTTGGGAAAAACCAACTATAAAACCCTATGAGCCATTTTTACTAGATCCATCGGCAAAAGTATTTCATTACGGACAAGCTATTTTTGAAGGAATGAAAGCTTATAAAGATGAAAATGATGATGTTTGGCTTTTTAGACCAGAAGAAAACTTTCAACGTTTCAACAAGTCTGCTTTTAGAATGGCCATGCCAAGTGTTCCAGAAAATATATTTATGGAAGGCTTGAAAAAATTGTTGCAAATTGAAAAAGAATGGGTCAAAAAAGGAAAGGGAAACACCTTATATATTCGACCATTTATGATTGCCATTGGTTCTGGCGTTATTGCGCAACCATCGACTCAATATCGTTTTATGATCATTTTATCGCCAGCCAAAGCTTATTATTCTGGTGAAGTTAAGGTAATTATAGCCGAACATTACAGTCGTGCAGCCAATGGAGGAATTGGCGCTGCAAAAGCGGCAGGAAACTATTCTGCACAATTTTATCCAACGCAATTGGCGCATGATAAGGGATTTCAGCAAATTATTTGGACAGATGATGCAACTCATACCAAACTTGAAGAAGCTGGAACCATGAATGTGTTTTTTAGAATAAACGACACCTTATAAACCGCTCCAACAAGTGAAAGAATTTTGGATGGTGTGACTAGAAAAAGTTTATTAGACTTGGCAAAACGAGAAAATATTGCAGTTGATGTTCGACCAATTCTTGTAGAAGAAATAGTTACAGCGGTAAAAAATGGAACTTTGAAAGAAATTTTTGGTGCAGGAACTGCTGCTGTTGTCAATCCAATAGTTGGATTTTCATACCAAGATGTGTATTACGAATTGCCAAAACTAGAAAATTCTTTTGCTTTGGATTTAAAATCAAAACTCACTAATATTCAGCATAAATTGGCTGACGATACTTTTAATTGGACAGTTAAGGTTTAGTATTCAGTGTTCAAAATTAAAATATTTAAAATAAAAGGAGATTTTTCATGTGATAAATCTCCTTTTATTTTGAATATGAATAAAAACTATTTCAAAATTTCTTCGAAATTGGGTTTAAAATAATTAGGACCTTTCAATACTTTTCCATCTTCTCTATAAATCGGTTTTCCATCTGTATTCAATTTGCTCATATTGCTACGCTGAATTTCTTGAAAAACAGCTTCAATTTTGCTTTGTAAACCATGTTCAATTATAGTTCCACATAAAATATAAAGCATATCGCCAAGTGCATCAGCAATTTCAACAATATCATTGTTTTGAACAGCTTCCAGATATTCTTCGTTTTCTTCTTTCATTAAATTAAATCGAAGCAAATTTTTATTTTCACCCAAATTTCCAGTTGGATTTGTGTTTATTCCAAGTCCAAATGCGGAATGGAATTCATGTACAGATTTTAATTGATTTTGCATGGTATTTAGTTGTATAATTTTGATGCAAAATATTAAATTCAAATTACAAATGATTAATTTTACAAAAAAAATATGTTTAGTCAAGGTCAATTAATTTTTGCTGGATTTTTTGTTGTTGCATTTATAGTAACAATGATTTTCTCTTATAGAAAAGATGGGAAAATTCATAAAACATATTATAAAGGAAGTTTTTGGATTCTTGCCATATTTCTACTTTTTATTGGTATTTTATTTATGATTAAAACATTATTCAAAGAATAGTTAAATTAGTGATTTTTATATAAAATAAATACTGATCTTTTTTATATTTTTGTATAATCTTCGATTAACATACCATGAAAATAGCCAAATACATATTTTTATTAGTATTACTTTTTGTAATTACTAGTTCCATTTTAATTATAACCAAAGATGGTAGCTATACAGTTGTAAAAAGTAAATTGATAAAAGTTCCTAAAAATACAGTTTTTAATTATTTGGCTGAAAATAAAAATTGGGATGTTATAAACCCGTGGAAAAATACTTTAGAAAAAGGTTCTTTAATTAAGCAAGAAGAATTTAATAAAGATTCAATTGCACAAATTATTTCTTTGAATAATACTAATGAAATCAAGACTACTTGGCAATTTACTGATTCATTAAATTATACTAAAATCTCATGGATTACAAAAGGTAAAATGAGTTTTAAAGAAAAATTTTTAGGAATAATTAATCGAGGTCAAAAAAATAATTTGGCAGATAGTTTCGAAATTGGACTTTCAAATCTAAATAAAATTTTAACTACCGAGATTAATACCTTTAATATCAAAATAGATGGTTTTGTGAATAGAGACACTATTTTTTATATTCAAAAACCAGCAACTTGCAAGCTTGAACAACTTCCAAATAACATAAAAATCATATTACCAAAACTCCAAAAACTATTACTTGTTACCAAAAGAAAAACAAATGGTGAGCCGTTCATTATATATCATTCAAAAGATACAGTGGCAAATACAATCACTTTTTCAGTAGCCATTCCCACCAAAGAGAAAGTACAAATTTCTGCAGGAAGTGATATTTATTCTGGGCAAAACAATCCATTTCAAGCTGTAAAAGCTACTTTGACAGGAAATTATAATCATAAAAAAGAAGCTGTTGCCAAGATATTTGCTTACATGAAGGAAAACAAGCTAGAGCAAAGTCCAAAATATAAAGAAGTAGATATTATTTTAAAAAATACTACAACAGATAAATCTGCGTCAAAATGGGTTACTGAAATTTTGATTCCAGTAAGACCCATAAAACCAATTGTTAAAAAGAAACCTAAAGTTATAGTAGATTCTACTGCGGTGGAAGAAGAACCAATAATGGAATAAATTTATTCCTTTTTAATCAAATATCTAATAACCGTTTCCGCAGCGTACAACCCAAAAAGCCCTGGCATATAACTATTGGTTCCATAAAATGATTTTTTATAATTGGACCCATCTGTCAGTTTCAAGCTGCTTTCATCTTGAATTTCCGATGAAAATACTACTTTGAGTTTGTCAATTTTATATTCTTTTAATCTGCGACGTACCGTTTTTGCCAATAAACAATTTGTTGTATTGGTAATACAGGAAACTTTTACTTTCGAGGCTTCCATTTTTCCGCCAGCGCCCATGGATGATATAATTTTGACGCGTTTTCTTTTGGCAGCAACAATTAAATTTAGTTTCGGAGTTACACTATCAATACAATCTAAAACATAATCAAAACTTTCTGAAACAATTTCAAAAGCACGTTCTGGAGAAAGAAATTCTTCAATTCTGGTCAACTTCAATTCTGGATTTATATCCAATAATCTATCGCCAACTATAATTACCTTTGGTTTCCCAATGGTAGAATGTAAGGCTGGTAATTGACGATTTATATTAGTAACATCCACAGTATCTCCATCAACAATTGTCATTTTTCCTATGCCTGCACGAACTAGAAATTCGGCGGCAAAGGATCCAACACCACCCAATCCCACAACCAAAATATTTGAATTTTCTAATTTATCTAACCCTTCTTTTTTGAATAAAAGTTCGGTTCTTTCTTTCCATTTTACCATGTTTGTGATTTACGATTTTTGAAAAACTGTATTGAAATTATTGTTTAGAATTTCTTTCAAATCAGCCATCATTATATTTTTATATTTTGAAGCTATTGCATAAACTTCTTCTAAAGTTTCTTCAATAGTATCAGTTTCAAGAAAGAATTTATTGTTTGGAACTTGATTAAAAACTGTTGCCAACTCAGGATTTCTTAATAAATATTTTCCGAAAGAAAGATAAAACCCATTATCCAAAAGTTGTTTTGCTATTTGGCCGTTTTTGGAAAATCCATGAATTATAATAGGAACTTGAATTTGTAAACGATTTTTGATTTCAATTACTTCTTGATAAGCAGAAACACAATGCAAGATTAATGGTTTTTTGTATTTTTCTGCTAGTTGGATTTGTTTTTCAAAAATTTGAATCTGAATTCCAAGTGGCTTTTCAATTCTTTTATCCAAACCACATTCGCCCAAAGCCAAACAATTTTGCAATTGGAGTTTTTCTTCAATAATATTTAAATCGGCTTCAAGCCTTTTTTCATCAATGTACCACGGATGAATTCCTATAGAATAATTTTTAATATTTTCATCAAATTCTTGCGGATATTGATTGACAATTTCCAAAATATCATTTTGGTTTGACGATTTATGAGTATGCAGATTGATGAACATTTGGTTGTAAAATTTTTAGCAAAATTAGTTTAAAAGTTGCAAAATAAAAAGTTGCTTTTTTGTAACTTTGAACACTTTCATAAAAATCAATGCTCAAAACCGCTTTTTATCGCTACATAAATAACTTCCGAGGTTTTTCGAGAGAAATTTGGATACTTACCTTTATCACATTTATCAACAGAGCTGGAACTATGGTTTTGCCATTTCTTTCAAAATATTTGAAGGAAGATCTGCATTTTACTTTTGATGAAGTAGGTTGGATTATGGTAAGTTTTGGAATTGGTTCCATGGCTGGATCTTGGTTGGGTGGCAAACTTTCGGATAAAATTGGTTTTTACAGAATCATGGTTTTTAGTCTTTTTACCAGTGGAATTTTATTTTTTGCATTACAATATATAACCAGTTTTATTGGTCTTTGTCTTGGTATGATGATTTTGATGGTGGTTGCAGATATGTTTAGACCAGCCATGTTTGTATCGCTTGCCGCTTATGCGAAACCAGAAAACAGGACAAGAGCGTTAACTTTGGTAAGATTGGCAATTAATCTTGGATTTGCAGCTGGACCTGCCATGGGCGGTTTAATTATCATGAATATTGGTTACAAAGGTCTTTTTTGGGTAGATGG
>NZ_JANLVD010000054.1:0-4571 GCF_031363805.1 Flavobacterium sp.
TTATGTGTTTCTACATAAGAGGCATTTCCAGTTGCCGTTCCTTGCAAAATACTAATTCGCATTCCAACAGTAGTATTTACAACTAATGCATTACTCGCATTTCTAATTACCGCTTGATAACTAAAGGCTTGCGGTGCTTGAGCTTGTGTGGCAAAAAGAGTCAAGAACAAAGAAAAAAGAAGTGCTGTTTTTACGATATTTTGTATTGAATTTTTCATAATTAGTTGTTTTTTAAAATTCTAAATGTTTTAATGATTTTGCTGTTTTCTGAAACTTTCAAAAAATAAATGGCTGACGAAAGATTTTCCAAAGGAATTTGAGTTTCAATATTGGTAATTTTTTGATTTGAGATTTCTCTTGCATTAATGTCAAATAATTGATACATTAAATCTTGAAAATCATAATTTTCAATTTTTAAATTCACATAAGAAGTTGTTGGGTTTGGATATACCAGCATTTGCAACTTAATTTGTGTAAATTCTTCCCCACTTAAGGTAGAAATTTCAAAAGGCTGCTGTAAACCCTGACCAACAGAACCTGTAGATCCTGTGGCAGTAATATAATCTATCTGACCAATAGAATAACTGGTGCTTCCACCACTTCCTGTGGCATTTCCGCCCGATGCTAGCGTGGCTTGTTGGGCTTGCACCTTGTTGAAACCAATACATAATACCAGCATCAAGAGTAATTGCGTTTTTTTTATATTATTCATTATTAAAAGGTTAGCGATTTAATAATGTAAAATTAACAGATAGAAAAAAACTTACTCTACTGTAAAATAATGATTTATAATATCCTACTTTTATAGGAGATAAGAAAAAGGAACTTGTGGTTAACTTTGCCTATATGAGAAAAATTAAAATAATAGCTTCTAAAAAAATAACTTGCATCGCAATTTTATTGATTTCATTTATTTCATTTTCACAGCAAAAAGAGATAGATAGTATTAAAAAATTATTGAAAGGGAAATTAACTCTTTCACAACGCGCTTTAAAAATGAAAGATTTGGCTATGTATTATGAAGTAGTTGACAGTACGATATCTATTAAATCCTATGATAATGCATTAGATTTTGCTAAAAAAAATAAATTAGATTATGAAACTGCTGTCATTTACCAAAATAAATCATACATATACACTGCAATAGGTTTTTACAAAAAATCAATTGAAAATTTAGAGCAAGCATTAGTATTTTTAGATAAAGTAAAAAACAATAAAAATCCTGAATTTAGACCTAAAATTCACTCTGTTTTAGGAAATAATTATCGTTATTTAAGTGATAATAAAAAAGCATCACTACACTATTTAAAAGCAATTTCGGGATTTGAAAATTTAAATCTTTATTCACACGTAGTGAACAATTATTATAATTTAGCCAATGTTTATAAAAGTTTGAACGAGAATGAAAAAATATTTGAGTGTGCAGAAAAAACGCTCTTATTTGCAAGAAAAAGTAATGAAAAAAGAGATTTATTTATAGCCTATTATCTTAAATCGTATGCCTACGCAATGGCAAATGAGTATAAAGAAGCAAGTAAATATTCTAAAATAGCCAAACGATATTACGACAAAACCTATTCTTTTGAAAGTTTAACCGGTTATCACCTTATTTCAGGTTTAATAAATATGAATTTGAATGAACTAAATGAAGCAAACATTAATTTTAGTGAAGGTTTAAAAATCGCAGAAACCAACAAAAATGTTTTTAGTATCACACAATCAAAAATGCAATTAGCAAGAGTACTTACACTTCAAAAAAGGTTTGCTGAGTCGGAAAAAATATTAAAATCTGCAGAAGCAGTTATTGAAAAAACAAATGAAAATTTACAAAAAGATGTCTTATTAGATTATTATTCTAGATTGTATGAAGAATCTGGTGATTATAAAAAAGCATTATTATATTATAAAAAATACAAACAACTTAATGATTCAATAGCAAGTTCAGAGAATAAACATTTTTTATCAGAATTAGAAACAAAATACAACATTCAAAAAAAAGACAAAAACATTTTGGAACTAGAAAAACAACAAATCAAACAAAGAACATTTATCTATTCGTTAATAGGTATTGCTTTGGGTTTATTAATTTTTAGTTTTTTATTATACAAAAATTACAAAGCCAGAAAAAAAATAAATGATCAAGAAATTATTCAACTCCATCAAGAAAAAAAGATTGATGCGACACAAAACATGATTCAAGGCGAAGAACAAGAACGAACTCGATTGGCGCGTGACTTGCACGATGGATTGGGCGGCATGCTCACAGGTGTAAAATTTCAACTGAATTCTATGAAAGGAAACGTAATTTTATCAGAAGAAAATGCAGGTACATTTACCAAAAGCATTTCTCAAATAGACAACGCCATTGCCGAAATGCGCCGTGTAGCTCACAATATGATGCCAGAAGCTTTATTAAAATTTGGATTGGATGAAACTCTAAGAAGCTATTGCGATTCGGTTTCACAGAATTCAGAACTTACAGTTTCTTACCAAAGTTTTGGAATGGAAGAACGATTGGAACAAACCAACGAAATAGTATTGTATAGAATTGTTCAAGAACTTTTAAACAATACCATAAAACACGCCAACGCAACCAAATCCAATATTCAGTTAACTAGAAATGATAATTTAATTTCGCTAACAGTAGAAGATAATGGAAAAGGGTTTGATGTAAATACAGAACAGATTGCTTCGAAACTCGCAATGACAGGAATTGGTTTGTCGAACATCAACCACAGAGTGGAATATCTAAATGGAAAAATGGACATACAATCTGACAGCAAAGGAACTTCAACGCATATTGAATTTGAAATAACATAAAATGAAGCACAAAATTTTTATAGTCGATGATCATCCTATGGTAATTGAAGGATTCAAAGCATTGCTTAGCCAAAACGAGGATGTCCTAATTGTTGGTAGTGCCGAAAATGCCTTCCAAGCCATGGATTTTCTCAAAAAAAACGAAGTTGATATTGCTTTTCTCGACATCAATCTGCCAGATATTAGTGGCATCGATTTATGCAAAAAAATCAAAACTGAATTTCCTGCTATTCAATGTTTGGCATTAAGCACTTTCAACGACCGAAATTATGTTTCCAAAATGATAGAAAATGGTGCGAGTGGCTATTTACTAAAAAATTCTTCCAAAGAAGAAATAATGCAAGCCATTGATGCTGTTTCAAAAGGGAATATGTTTTTTAATGTCGATTATCAAAAACAAAACACCTCAAAATACGATCAAAAACCCATTTTGACTCGAAGAGAACAGGAGGTTTTAAAAGAAATTGCCGAAGGATTAACCAACCAACAAATTGCCGATAAACTTTTTATTAGCATCACGACCGTGAGCACACATCGTCAAAATTTGATGCTTAAACTCGAAACAAGTAACACCGCTTTATTGATAAAAATGGCTGTAAAATATGAGATGATTTAACTATTTTGTTAATAACTAAAATTGCCTTTCCAACACATAAAACGTATTTTTGTTTTACTAACTATTGCCTTTTGGCTAGTTACTAATGCCTACAAATATGTACTTAATCTTCGATACCGAAACCACAGGATTGCCGCGCAGTTGGGCAACACCAATTACAGATACAGAAAACTGGCCTCGTTGTGTGCAAATTGCTTGGCAACTGCATGACGATATGGGAAACCTTATTGAGCATCAAGATTATCTCATCAAACCCGAAGGCTATAATATTCCTTATGATGCAGAACGCATTCATGGAATTTCCACAGAACTTGCCCAAGAAGAAGGCTTTTTATTGCAAGAAGTTCTCGAAAAATTCAATGTAGCTCTATCAAAAACTAAATTTTTAGTAGGTCAAAATGTAGGTTTTGATGTCAATATTATGGGTTGCGAGTTTCATCGTGCAGGAATTAATTCTCCAATGGTGAAAATGCCTGTTTTAGATACCTGTACCGAAGTCACAGCTTCACTTTTAAAACTACCAGGAGGTCGTGGAGGAAAGTTTAAATTGCCAACGTTAACAGAATTACATCAATATCTTTTTAAAGTTCCGTTCTCAGAAGCCCACAACGCTACTGCCGATGTCGAGGCAACTACACGCTGTTTCTTCGAATTGATTCGTACAGCAGTTTTTAACAAACAAGAACTAGAAGTCGAGCAAGAATATTTTGAGGATTTTCAATTAAAAAATCCCAAAGAAATCCAGCTAATTGGGTTAAAACACATCAATCTAAAGGAAGCTTCCGCTGAAATTGTAAAACGTTTAAAACAATCAGGAAAAGTTTCCATTGAAACACAAATTCCATCAGAAGTAACTCAAGATCTAAAAGACGCTACTTTTGTGCATTTGCATAATCACACGCAATTTTCGGTTTTACAATCCACCATTTCGGTTGCAAAATTGGTTGCTGCAACTGCCAAAAATAAAATGCCAGCCGTTGCCATGACTGATCATGCCAATTTAATGGGTGCTTTTCATTTTGTTCGCGATGTTTTAAATCAGAATAAAATAGCTTCCGCTAAAAATGCTACGGCTATAGAAAATGGCGAGCCTGCCATTGAAGTTGAAATGAAACCTATTGTTGGTTGCGAATTT
>NZ_JANLVD010000242.1:0-26277 GCF_031363805.1 Flavobacterium sp.
CTCGAACAAAGGTAAATAAATAAGTTTTACATAGACAACAAATAGTCAACGAAATGCGAATTTGTATGTATTTTGATAAACTGAAATAAACATTAAAATATATAAAACATTAATTATCAGTATATTTAAGTGTATTTAGAATGATGCGAATTTATACTTTTTACTCTAGCCCTGATGGAAGTGGAAATCCTTTTTGTGGTTTTGTCATCCTGAGCTTGTCGAAGGACAAAATCACAAAAAGATTGCAACGTACAGCAGGAAAATGATTTGCGGATAAAAAAGCCCAAGCCATTTGCTCCTATTATTTTTTCAACCAATTGTTTGTTAAAACACAATCGCGGTATTCGCCATTGATTTTGATGTAAGTTTCCTTGATTTTTTCTTCAGACCATTTTGCAATGGCTTTGATTTGTTTTTCTTTCAAAGCTAGTTCTTTCAAACGAGTGTAATCTTTTGAATAATCTGCCGTGTGCTCCTCAAATCTGTTGGTTACAGTTATAATTTTGTAAAATTTTCCACCAGTACGACCTTCATCGACTATTGGTTCTGAGATTTCATTGTCTTTTAAGTTAGATACCTGTGCATATAATGATGGATCCATTTTGGTGAGCTCGAAACGTGTATCTTGCGTTTTTGGATTTGTTAAAGTGCCACCATCATTTCTGGTTTCTTTTTCGTCGGACATGGTTCTTGCGGCTTCTGTAAATGTGATTTTTTTGTCCTCGATTTTTGAACGAATCAGAGTGGCTTTTTCTTTGGCAGCTTTGAGTGCTTCGTCTGTAACTTTTGGTGAAATCACAATGTGACGCAAATCGACTTCCTGACCACGAATTTTTTCTAAAAATATAATGTGAAAACCAAAATCTGTTTCAAAAGGTTCAGATATTTGACCTTCTTCCAAACTAAAAGCGACATCTTTAAATTCTTTTACAAATTGTGTTTTTCTGTCCATCTTATAAAATCCACCCTGCGAACTAGATCCTGGATCTTCGGAATAAAGAACCGCTTTTCCGTAGAAACTGGCACCATCTTGAACTTCTTTTTTGATTTCTTTAAGCTTATCAATTACAATTTGTTTGCTTTCTTTGGAAACCACAGGTTTTATTACAATTTGTGCTACTTCCATTTCGGCACCAAAAACTGGTAGATCATCTTTTGGAATTTTTTTAAAAAAATCGCGAACTTCTTCGGGAGTTATGGTTACTTGATCTACAATTTTCTTTTGCATTTCTGACGTTAATCTGTTCACTTTAATGATTTCAAAAAGGTCTGATCGAAAATCTGCTTCGTTTGGTTTTTTGAAATATTGAACCACTTTATCCATAGAACCCAATTGTTCTACCATGTAATTCACTTGTTCGTCTAATTTGGTGTTTACATCGGCATCTGAAACTACAATACTGTCTTGAATAGCTTGGTGCGCATAGAGTTTATCTTCAAGCAGTTTACCAAACATTTGACAACGTTGAATGTCTTTTATATCAATATTTTGGCTTTTTAGTTCAAGATATGATTTGTCAATATCTGAATCTAAAATAACATAATCTCCCACTACACCAATAACTCCATCGACTTTTTGTTTTTTCACTTGCGCAGAAACGCTCATGGAAATAAAGATGAAAAATAATAGGATAAAATTTAATTTATTACTTTTTAATATGTTCATTATAAAATTATTTATTGACTTTTTTATTATTTTTTCATTGTAGATTTCAATCTTGCAAAGACTTCTTGATTTACATTGACTTTAAATTCTTTTTTTAAGTCTGAAACCCAGTTGTCTTCAAGATATTGTTGGTAGTCGTTGATGACGCGACCTCGAGTTTCATCCAATGTTTTTGGTGCGGCAGGCATTATTTTGGTTATTTTATTTACAAAATAAAAATCACCTTCTTTATAAACGTCGGAAACGCCAACTTTCATTTTTACATTTTTTGTAAATCCGGTGGCTCCTTCTTCCAGCGTTTCTTGTTTTGTCATGACATTAACAACCTCTTTTGTATTTAAGGTTTCCTTAATTGCATCGGCAGATTTGTCGCTTTTCAACAATTTTCTAGCCTGTTTAACCATGTCCTGTTTGGTTGAAGAAGCTGTTAAAACTTCGACTCTATTTTTCCATTGGTATTTTTCTTTATTGGCATTGAAATAATTTTTTAAACCCAATGTATCTTGTTTGGCTTTGTCCCAAATTTCTTTTTCCATTAAATCAAAAAGTAGCAAACCATCTCTGTATTCTTCAATTACATTGGCAAATTCAGGAAATTCTTTTTCCAAATTGTCATTATAATATTCTGTAAGTTGTGTGTCTACAAAATTCTGATAAACAAAATCTACTAGTTTGGCAACTGGTTTTATTTTTAAATTTGCTTTTTGTTGCGATTCTAGTTCAGATAAGAATAGTCTTTCATTAACTTTTTTGTCTTCTATAGTTAATAATGTTTCATTATATTCTTTCAAATCTTTTGGTAAAGACCATTCTGAAGTATAAAATTTGTCAGTTACTAAGCTTACTATTTTATTATAAGTTTTATCATTTCTAGTAAATTTATATTTTTTGCGAAGTTTTTCATTCAAAGAATTGGTAATCAATCTGGAACGATCGTCTTTTCTAATTTTAGAATCCAAATCTCTTTCAGATTCTTCATACGTTTTTATAGGATGTTTTTCAATTAACTTAACAATATGCCATCCAAATTGAGTTTGAAATGGTTCAGAATAAGAGTTTGGTGCAGTCAAACCGAAAGCGACAGATTCAAATTCATTGGAGCTCAATTGACCTGAACCAAATCTAGGCAAAACGCCACCTTTTGGAGCTGAACTCTTGTCTTGCGAAAATTGACCCGCTAAGCTTTCAAAGTTTTCTCCTTGTTTTAATTTGCTGTAAATATCTTGTATGGTTGATTTTGCTTTTTCTGCATCAGCAGGAGTATCCGTAGCTCCTTTTGCAATCATAATGTGCGCAACGGTTACTTCGCCAGGATTATTTTTTGAATCGACTACTTTGATTAAATGGTATCCAAAACGTGTACGAGTAGGCATAGAAATTTCGCCAACTTTGGTTTTAAATGCAGCACTTTCAAATGCATAAACCATTCTGAAAGCAGAGAAATAGCCCAAATCGCCTTTGTTGTCTTTTGCAGATGGATCTTGAGAAAATTTTACTGCTAGTGTTTCAAAATCTTCACCAGCCAATGCTTTTTTTCTAACATCCAATGCTTGATTGAATACCTTTAAAGTATCGGTAGGAGCTGCATTTTCGTCAAGTGTAAATAAAATATGAGAAGCACGAATTTCTTTTTGAGATCTTGCATATCCTTCCTCAATCAAAGCTTTTGTTACTTTGGTGTCTGAGGTATAGTTTTTAGATAATTGTGTTCTGTAAGATTTTAGTTCATTTATATATCTGACATTATTTTGCAAACCAATTTTGTTGGCTTTATTTATTTTAAGTTTGTATCCTACAAAAAGCTCTAAGTATTGGTTTAAATCTTTTTGAGATTCGTCTTTTACCAAATCGATATTTTTATTATAAACTCTAGAAAACTCATCAGTGTAATATGGTTTTTCATCAACAGTGAAAAGTACTTCTTTTTTATCTGTTTGTCCAAATGATAAAGCGCTTGTGGCGAGTAATAAACCTAAAATTATTTTGTTAATTTTCATTCTTAATAATTTATTTTTTAATGCTTTTTGTTAGTATATATAGTTTTATTTTTAATAAAAAAACAAAAATAGCAATTCAGATACATTATACAACTATATTGGTGTGTATTAACAAAAATTTAAACGAAATTATTGGTTTATTTGTGAATCTGAATGTGTTGATCCATTCATCAAACCAATTTCAATGCATTGTAAATATTTGAATACAATTCTTCTGCTGTAAATGGTTTGATTAAGTAGCTATTAATTTTGATTTTTTTACATGCTTTTTTTTCAATTTCTGTTTCAAAAGATGATAATGCTATTATTGGTGTTTTTTTTATAGTTTTATTGTTATTATTTCTAATATTTGAGATTAGTTCAAAACCATCTAAAGTTTTTGTTTGTAGATTTATAAAAATTAAATCGTAATTATTTTTACTAATTAATGTTTCTGAATTTTCCATTTGATAAGAAATATCTATATAAAACCCTGCATGATTCAATAGCAATTTCATTAAAATTAATTGATTTAATTCTATATCATCAATCAATAAAACAGTGTAATTTTTTACGATTTCAATTTTATGGAATGCTTGTTTTCTCGCAATATCTTTACTTTTAAGCACATCAATTTCAAAAGGCAAAAATATTTTTATATAAGATTCTTTTTGGCTATTCTGTAGTTTTATATTTCCATTAAGAAGTATAATTATATTTTTTGCAAGTTCCAAATGCAAATTATTTTGTTTTGAATTTGATAGAACATTTTTATTTAATTGTTCTGCGGAAGCGAGTTCATGTGTTTGTTTTTCAAAATATTTTAATGTAAAATTTAAACCAACTTTTTTGGGACTTAAATTATCAATTTCAATATTTAAATGCACATTTTCATTTGGGCTAGATAAAAATATGAAGCGAAGTAAGTTGGTAATTATTTGCAATATTCTATTAGAATCGCCAACTAGATGTCTTGGTATTCTTGGTGATTTTGTAATTTGGATTACGGAATCCAGATCCAAAAATTCTGCTTGCGATTGTTTTTCAATGTGTTTTATTAAATCTTCAAAATCAAAAGTTGCCATTTCAATATTCAGAATGCCAATGTCAGATTTTGTCAATTCCAAAACATCGTCTATTATTCTGTTGACCTGATTGGTGGAAGTTTGAATAGATTTTAGCAATCCTTTTTGTTCAAAAGTTAAGCTATTATTGTTAAAAAGATCCAATAGCGCCTTGACTGATGAAATTGGCGTTTTTAAATCGTTTGTAATATTGGCTAAAATTTTATTTTTTAAAATCCTTTCTTCTTCTGCTTTGAGTATTTTTTGCGAAGAGAAAAAGTTTTTTATAAACATTTCATTCTTTTGTTGCGTAACTTCTTGAACTGATGTGTAGTGTTCTGAATAGTCAAAAATAATAATACTACCATTATCAATTTTGTTTCCAGTACTAATTATAATATCTGAAACAATCGTTTTTCGAGTAAAATCTAGCGTAATTGTATGAAAAGTAATTTCATCATTATCCTTTAAAAAAAGATAACTTGTCAACTCAAAAAATGGGTGATAGTCTTTAATGTCTTTGCCTACTGTGGCTTCAAAAAGTGAATTATTTGATGCGGTAATAATACCATTTTTGTCCAAACTAATGGTTTGAATTTTATCTAAAAGATACTTCTGTATGATTTCAGATTCTTTCATTCATTTAAAAAATTAATGGCTAGTTTTTCAAAAATAGCATCCACATTTTCTCCAGATTTGGCGCTCGTAAAAAAATCGATAACAAGATTTTGTTTAGCAATTTCTGCTCTAAAATCTTTTTCATTTATTAGATCTGACTTATTAGCCACGCTTACCAAACCAATGTTTGGAAAATTATTTTTTATATACTTAATTTCATTGTTAAAATCTAGATATGTTGCATTTCTTGTGGCGTCTACAACATATATAAATGCTGATGTTCCTAGCAAATAGGATGGTCTTATTTCTTGTAATGCTTCCTTACCTTCAATATCCCAAATAATGAAAGTTATTTTTTTTTGGTCAATTTCAATCTCTCTTTTTAAAATTTGGACACCAATAGTTACTTTGTAATCATTTGAAAATGAATTAGATACAAATCTGCGAATCAATGATGATTTTCCAACACCAAAATGTCCTACCAAAACTATTTTTTTTGATTTATTCATGGTTTAACAACTCCTGTAATTTTTCTGATAGGTAAATTCCGTTCGATAAATCATTTTTTATATGATAAGTCGCAAAATCAAATAGTTTATTTTCTAAATTGTTTTTGAAAGTGGCATCAAAAACACCAGAAATAACAACTGCAATATAATAGGTGTTAAAATTTTGAATATGAATGTTATACAATTCGTATTGAATAAGTTCTAAGCTTTGATTTTTTTTGGCAAAAGCATCTTCAACAAAACTTTTTATTGCAGTGAGCATTCCAGCCACCATATCATCATCAATACTATCATCGTTGGAAGTGCTGGACAATAGTGCGCCCGAACCTTTTTCGACTATAAATATTTGTTCAATTTTGCAATTTGAAAGTTCATCAAAAATTCTTTTCTTTTTTGATTCACCTTTAAACATAGATTTTGCTTTGCTTTTAATTCCTGATACCGAAAAAGTTGATTGAACCTGATTATTAATATTATCAGATAAGATTTTCATTTCTTGTTGAATGTATTTTTTTATCATTTTTCCAATGATAGGAAATAGTGCATCGACCACTTTATCTTGAGAATTTTTAATCTGAAAATCCAACGCTTCGGTTATAGTTGGTCCCAGTTTTTTAGGCATCAATGCTACAAAATCTTCTATTTTTTTATCTATAATAGGATTTACTTTTTCAGACAAATTCTCTTCAATATTGACAGTATTTTCTAGCGATTCAAGTTTTTGCAAAATTCCATTGGCAAAATCCCGATCTTCAGCAAGAAGTAGTTTTTTTAAGATTAATAATTTATCAGAATCGTTCATGATGAAAGTATTAGTCTTTCATTATTTTTTCACCAAGAGAAACCAACAATGTACCCAGTGAATTTCTATCCACTTTTTTGTGATCAAACAAATCAATTTTTTCATTCAAATTATCTTCCAAATCTGTAATTCTGATATTCACATCTGTAGATAAATTATCAATCAAAGTATGAAGTTCTTTGCTTGTAGCTTCTATAAAAGCTTCCAATTCTTCTTTCCTTTTTTCAATTAAATTTTTAACAGAACTAAAATCACTATCTATTTGTTGAATATTTTCTCCAAATATTAAGTTTTTTATCGCCTCTAATCTTTCTTGTGATTCAAGTGAATTTACTGCTGTAGAAGTTTGCTCTCCTTTAACTTGATTTTTCGACATTGTATTTGTAATTTTTTCTAAGAGGTGTAAATATAATAAAACTTACTTGTTCTCCTTACACAAAACTAAAAAATGCTATTTTTTTTTCTTACCTACATAAAAAGAAACCTAATTACTATATTTGCAAAAATTAAAAATAAATGAGTTTTTTAAAAGAAATTGAACGCAGACGTACTTTCGGGATTATTTCGCATCCCGATGCGGGGAAAACCACACTCACAGAAAAACTATTGCTTTTTGGGGGTGCTATTCAAGAAGCGGGAGCGGTAAAAAACAATAAAATTAAGAAAGGCGCTACCTCAGATTTTATGGAAATTGAGCGTCAGAGAGGAATTTCTGTTGCTACTTCTGTGCTTGCATTTGTTTACAAAGACAAAAAAATAAATATTCTGGATACACCTGGACACAAGGATTTTGCCGAAGATACTTTTAGAACTTTAACCGCCGTGGATAGCGTTATTGTTGTCATTGATGTGGCAAAAGGTGTGGAGGAACAAACAGAAAAGTTAGTTGCCGTTTGCAGAATGCGAAAAATTCCTATTTTGGTTTTCATCAATAAATTGGATAGGGAAGGGAAGGACGCTTTCGACTTGATGGATGAAGTGGAACAAAAACTAGGTCTGACGGTTACGCCAATGAGTTTCCCAATAGGAATGGGTTACGATTTTAAAGGTATTTATAATATTTGGGAAAAAAACATCAATCTTTTTAGTAGCGATAGCCGAAAAAATATTGACGATGTTGTGGCAATTTCTGATGTGCAAAGTCCAGAATTGGAAAAAATTATTGGTCAGAAACCTGCTGATACGTTGCGTGATGATTTGGAGCTAATCACCGAAGTATATCCTAAATTTGACCGACAAGATTATTTGGATGGGAAACTGCAACCTGTATTTTTTGGTTCGGCTTTAAATAATTTTGGCGTTCGAGAATTATTGGATTGCTTTATAGATATTGCCCCGACGCCAAGGCCAAAAGAATCGGAAACCCGATTGGTAGATCCTAAGGAAGAAAAAATGAGTGGTTTTGTATTTAAAATACACGCCAACATGGATCCAAAACACCGCGATCGTCTGGCTTTCGTGAAAATCGTTTCCGGTACTTTTGAGAGAAACAAACCGTATTTACATGTGCGACAGGGTAAAAATTTAAAATTTTCCAGTCCAAATGCTTTTTTTGCCGAGAAGAAAGAAATTGTTGATATTTCCTATCCAGGTGATATTGTAGGTTTGCACGACACGGGAAATTTTAAAATTGGAGATACCTTGACAGAAGGCGAACAAATGAGTTTCAAAGGAATTCCGAGTTTTTCGCCAGAGCATTTTAGGTATATTAATAATGCCGATCCTATGAAAGCCAAACAATTGGACAAAGGTATAGACCAATTAATGGATGAAGGTGTAGCACAATTGTTTACCCTTGAAATGAACAACAGAAAAATTATTGGAACCGTTGGAGCCTTACAATATGAAGTTATACAATACAGATTGGAGCACGAATATGGTGCCAAATGTACCTACGAAAATTTGCCAGTTCATAAAGCCTGCTGGGTAAAACCAACCGATCCAAAAAGCGAAGAATTTAGAGAATTTTGTAGAATAAAGCAGAAATTCTTGGCGCATGACAAATACAAACAATTGGTTTTTTTGGCCGATAGCGATTTTACCATTCAAATGACACAAAGCAAATTTCCAAATGTGAAGTTGTTTTTTACTTCCGAATTTGAGTAAAGATTTAATTTACAAAAGATAAGACACGAATTGCACTAATTTTCACGAATTAATTTGTGTAAATTAGTGAAATTAGTGTCAAATTTTTATTAGGTTTGATAATTACAAATTCTAATTTTTAAAATGATCCAAAAAAATTACCACAGAATCAGAATTTAAAAATATGTAATCTGTGGTAATTTTTTTCTTATAAAAACCTAAAATTCTAGTAATACGTATATCTTCTTACTTTGGCAATATATTTTGCCAAACGAATAACTTGATGACTATATCCATATTCATTATCATACCAAACATACAACACAATATTTTGACCATCTGCAGAAACTATCGTAGCGTTGCTATCATAAATAGATGGAGCCGAAGTGCCTACAATATCAGATGAAACCAATTCGTTGTTCAACGAATATTTAATTTGTTCCACCAATTCGCCTTCAAGCGCATATTTTTTCATAATTTCATTTACAGCTTCCACCGAAGTTTTCTTGCTTACTTCGAGGTTTAAAACAACAAGCGAACCATTTGGAACAGGCACACGTATAGCATTCGAGGTCAATTTTCCAGCTAGACTCGGCAAAGCTTTTGCCACTGCACTTCCAGCACCAGTTTCGGTAATCACCATGTTGAGTGCGGCAGCACGACCACGACGGTATTTTTTATGCATATTGTCGACCAGATTCTGATCGTTTGTATACGCGTGAATGGTTTCCAAATGTCCTTTTACAACACCCAAAGTATCTTCGATAGCTTTTAAAATAGGAGTAATAGCATTTGTTGTGCAAGATGCAGCCGAGAAAATATTGACTTCATCTGGATTGTATTCTTTTTGGTTCACACCATGAACAATGTTTGGCACTCCTTTTCCTGGGGCTGTTAACAATACTTTGTCCACACCTTTTGAAGTTAAATGTCTAGCCAAAGCTTCTTGCGTAGTAAAAGCACCTGTGTTGTCAATCACTAAGGCGTTGTCTATTCCAAAAGTAGTATAATCTATATCTTCGGGTTGGTTTGCTGTAATAATATGAACGGTTGTTCCATTAATTATCAAAGCATTATTTTCCACATCGGCCACGACGGAACCTTGAAAATCTCCGTGAATTGAATCGTATCGCAAAAGTGATGCTCTTTTTTCAAGAGAAGTAGCATCGTTTTTATCTCGAGTCACAATGGCACGCAAACGCAACTGGTTTCCTTTGCCCATTTTCGACATGAGTTCTCTAGCTAATAATCGACCAATTCTTCCAAAACCATACAAAACAACATCTTTTGGTATGTTGTTTTTAAAGTCTTTCGCCAATTTCAATTTGTCTATAACAAACGCTTTGGCGTTGTTGTATTTGTTTTCTTCTAAATGAAATTCATAAGTCAGTTTGCCTATATCTAGTTTTGCGGGTGGCAAATCGAGTGACAAAATGGCTTTGGCAATTTCTACCGAATCAAAAACCGAAATGGGTTTGCCAACAAATTCGCCGGCATATTCATGAAGATTAATAATATCGCTCACATTTCTATCAATCAATTGGTTTCTAAAAAGCACCATTTCGATAGATTTATCGTACCACAAATCGCTAATAATTTTAATTAATTCTACACCAGCTCTTCGCCTGTCAGCTTGAAAAGCAATTTCTTTTTCGTAAACCGTTGTGTTGCTCATTTGTTAAGTAAATAAGTTATTGTTTAGATTGGCGCAAAAGTATATATTTCAAACGTTTTCGTAAAGGATTTTTTCACTTTTTTAAACACAGATTCCAAAAATTATCACAGAAAAAAAAATTTATGATAGTTTGTGGAATTGGTATTAGAATTTTTAATAAAAAAAACCAGCCTAAAATGGGGCTGGTCTAATTTATTCTATATATCAAATTATTTAAAATTCTGTACCGCAAATTCGCGAATTCGCGGTAAATATTTTAACTTCTTACAATAAAAACCGCAACAACTGCCCATTCACTGTCAGCATTTCAATTTGTGAACGCTGGTTTTCTGATTTTTTAGCTAAAATTTTATTGACAGTTTCAATATCATTTACTTTAATATTGTCAATTTTTAAAATCACGCCGCCTTTAAGTTGGTCCGCATATTCCGCCAATTCTTCGTTGGTAATATCTTTTACTTTTACACCATAATCAATACGGAAACGCTTCATATCAACGTTATCCAGGTCTTCAAGTTCAATACCTTTGAGTTCGTAATTAATCATTTCTTTTTTAGACAACTTGACAGAAACCGACATATTTTTTCCATCACGAATAATACCCACATTTACAGCATCATTTGGTCTTTTGGTATTAATGTACGAAGTCAAATCTGCAAACGATAAAATACTTTTTTCATCTAATTTGGTGATGATATCATTTTTTCTTAGTCCAGCACTTTCCGCACCAGAATTTTTAGAAACTTTACCTATTAATACACCAGTAGTTTCTTTAAAACCATATTCTTTGGATGTGGCACTGTTTAATTCGCCAGCTTCAATACCCAAGATGCCGCGTTGTACATTTCCAAATTCCATCAAATCTTCAACAATTTTACGAGCCAAATTGGAGGGCACAGCAAAGGAATAACCTACGTAAGAACCAGTTTGTGACGAAATCATTGTATTGATGCCAATTAATTCTCCTCGAGTGTTTACCAAAGCACCACCACTATTTCCAGGATTTACAGCAGCATCAGTTTGAATAAAAGATTGTATGCCAGTATTATTTAAATCTCTCGCTTTGGCCGAAACAATTCCAGCAGTAACTGTCGAGGTCAAGTTGTACGGATTTCCAACCGCCAAAACCCATTCACCTACTTTTATAGTATCCGAATTCCCAAAAGTTGCATAAGGCAATTTTTCATTGGCATCAATTTTTAGCAAAGCAATGTCCATTTTGCTATCGGTCCCAATCAGTTTGGCCTTGTATGTTTTATTATTATTTAAGGTAATTTCTAGTTGCGTTGCATCTTTAATCACGTGATTGTTTGTTACAATGTAGCCATCTTCACTAATAATTACACCCGAACCAGTTCCAACTTGAGTTTGTTGTCCACCGCCTCCTTGTGTACCATAGAAAAATTCCATCATTGGATTGCTGGGCACATTATAAACAGTCATATTTTTTACGTGCACTACATTGTGAACCGCTTTTTCAGCCGCTGCTGTAAAATCTACAGCTTCAGCAGATAAACCAACGTTTTTACTAAAATTCTCGGTCGCAACAGATAATTTTGAACTTGAAGAACCCTCTTCCATAAACAATTTGTAAGCACCCAGCGTTGTAGCTCCGCTTAACAAAGACACAAAAAATAAACTTGCAAATTTTTTCATAATTAATTTATAATAGTTTAAAATATTAACGTAAAAATAAAATTTTATTTCAATACAAAAATTGGTTTAACGCTCGTTTAACATCATTTAACTTATCATTAATATTTCGTAGCTTTGTGTTGAATTTTTTAGGAGCAGAAACATTTTAGTTTCTATTCAACATTATTCCTGCTGTACGTTGCAATCTGTCATTGCGAGGAACGGGCGCCATCTTACGATTTGATTGCTTCGTTCCTCGCAATGACAGGATTTCCACTTCCATCAGGGCTAAAAATTTATCAGTATTGTTTCTAAGAATCTTTTCAAATAATCAAATAAACAAACAAACGAATAATCCAAAAATGCAATTCACATTCTATAAATACCAAGGAACAGGGAACGATTTTATAATGATTGACAATCGTGAACAACATTTTCCCAAAAATGATACCAAAGTTATTGAAAAACTTTGCGACCGACGATTTGGCATTGGTGGAGACGGATTAATATTATTAGAAAATGACGAAACTACCAATTTTAAAATGGTCTATTATAATTCCGATGGCAACCAAAGTAGCATGTGTGGAAATGGTGGTCGTTGCATAATAGCTTTTGCCAAAAAGTTAGATATAATTGAAAACAGCGCAACTTTCATCGCAATTGATGGTTTGCATCATGCCACAATCGACAAAAATGACATTGTTTCTTTACAAATGATCGATGTTTCCGAAATTAAAATTCATACAGACTATACGTTTTTAAATACAGGATCGCCACATCATATAATAAGAGTCCAAAATTTAGAAAATGTAGCAGTAAAAACCGAAGGTTCAAAAATCCGGTACAGCGATTTATATGGGCAAGAAGGAAGCAATGTTAATTTTGTAACCCAAATTTCTAATAATGAATTCTCTATCCGCACCTACGAACGTGGCGTGGAAGACGAAACATTATCCTGCGGAACAGGAGCAACAGCGGTAGCCATTGCTATGCACGCCACAAAGATGACATATTCAAACAACATTAAAATAAACGTACAAGGTGGAAAACTAGAGGTTTCGTTTGTAGAAGAAAACGGAATCTATAAAAACGTTTTTCTAAAAGGACCAGCAACTTTTGTTTTTGAAACCACTCTAACAATCGAATAATCTAACAATCGAATAATCTAAATATCCAGAGTTGATAACATTAAAAGGAAACAACATCCACCTTCGCGCACTCGAACCAGAAGATTTGGAGTTCGTTTTTACTATCGAAAACGACGAATCTATTTGGGAAGTGAGCAACACTCAAACGCCATATTCAAGATATTTGATCAAGCAATATCTAGAAAACGCCCATCAAGATATATACGAAGCCAAGCAATTGCGTTTGGCAATTTGTAAAAATAATGTAGCAAAACCAATTGGTTTAATCGATTTATTTGATTTCGATCCTAAAAATAATCGAGCAGGAATTGGCATCGTCATTAACGAAAGCGAAAACAGAAATCAAGGCTCAGGAAAAGAAGCTTTGTCACTTTTAATCAATTACTGTTTTAGCAAACTGAATCTGCATCAATTGTATGCAAATATTGGTAGCAAGAATGAGCCAAGTTCGACCCTTTTTACTAAATTTGGTTTTCAAAAAATAGGCACAAAAAAAGATTGGAATTTTCATCAAGGAAAATATTATGATGAAAATCTTTTTCAATTGATAAACAACAACATTTAAAATTTTTAATTTTGAACAAAAAGAAAAAAGCAGGAATAGTTATTGGAATCCTTTTCACCGTGGCACTTATCGTCGGATTTATTATTTATAAAAGTATATTTTCGGCAAATACCAATTTTCCAGAAAAAGAAATATATGTCAAAATTCCAACGGGATCTGATTACGATCAAATTTTGGAAATAATAAAACCTTTTGTAAAAGATATCGGAAAATTCAAATCGGTTGCCGAAAAACGTTCCTATTCAGAAAATGTTTTTCCTGGCAGATTCATGTTTAAAAAAGGAATGAATAGTTTTGAAATGGTAACCGCACTTCGGCACAATGAACCGTTGAATTTGGCATTCAATAACCAAGAAAGCTTAGAAAAGTTGGTTTCAAGATTGTCATCGCAAATGGAAATTGATAGTACAACCATGATTAATAGTTTTCGTGACAGTGTATTTATGAAAGCCAATGGTTTTAATGAAGAAACAATTCTGGGCATGTTTATACCAAATACTTATGAAGTCAAATGGAATATTTCGCCAGAAAAGTTCAGAGAAAAAATGGCAAACGAATACAAGAAATTTTGGAATGATGATAGAAAAGCAAAAGCCAAAGCACTCAATATGACTCCAGAACAAGTGATCACATTGGCAGCTATTGTTCACAAGGAAACTGTAAAAATAGACGAACGACCACGAGTAGCTGGAGTTTATTTGAATCGTTTGAAACTCGATATGCCTTTGCAAGCAGATCCAACGATTATTTTTGCTTTAAAAAAACGTGACAACGATTTTAATCAAGTGATAAAACGTGTTTTTTCAGGAGACTTAATCATAAATTCACCTTATAATACCTACCTAAATATTGGACTTCCACCGGGACCAATTGCTATGCCAGACATTTCGGCAATAGATGCTGTTTTAAATGCAGAAAAGCATAATTACATTTACTTTTGTGCAAGTGTAGAGCGTTTTGGTTACCATGAGTTTGCTGAAACTTTTGCAGAACATGGTGTTTGGGCCAAAAAATATAGAGAATGGATCGCAAATCAAGGTGTTACTAGATAATTTCCCATTATTAATCATTAAAATTGCTAATAATTAAAATATTCAATAATTTCAAGTCTTTTTTGCCGATTAAAATTGCATTTCATCTGTATTTTAACATAAAATAATATATTTAATTCATTATTTATTAACAATTGAATTTTGCTTAACCCTTGTTTTATAACTTGTTCTCAGAGTTATTAACTAAGATTCAAATTTGCGTTTAGAAAATTTTAACTTGTTATTTTACAATAAGTTAACTTTCGTGCTTAAATTTGTTCCGTAGAAATTTTCTAAATGGCTTCTGTTTTGGATTTAGAAAGAAAAACAATTTATGACGAGAAAACAAATATATTATGTCGGATTATTTTCCGCAATTACAATATTAAGTTCAGGTTTTAAGCCTTTTGAATCAAAAATATTTACTTGGTTTCATGTATTCGAAAAGGAAGAAATCTTTTATACAGTTCCCACTGAAATTGAACTCAATCAAACTTTTTTTAATTTCCCTTTTACTGGAAAAACTTTTATAGGTTTTCAACAAAGTTTAGCCGCAAAAGAGTCGCTTTGCAAATACAATAAAGTAAATACATTAGGCTATTTAGGCAAATATCAATTTGGGACAGAAACTTTAAGAATTCTTGGAATTCGAGATACCGAAGCATTTTTGTTCAATAGAAAATTGCAAGAAAAAGCTTTTTTAGCAAATCTTTCCCGCAACAAATGGGATTTGCGTAAAGAAATTGAAAGATATTCTGGAAAAATTATTTCAGGCATTCAAATTACAGAATCTGGAATGTTGGCGGCTGCTCATCTTGGAGGGGCTGGATCAGTTAAAAAATTCTTAAAATCCAATGGTCGTAGAAAATTTAAGGATGGTTATGGCACTTCAATTATGGAATATTTAAATGATTTTGCAGGTTATGATACTAGTTTTATTGAACCAAACGAAAAAGCAAAAGCAAAACATTATTAATACATTTTGTGAATAATAAAAATAGTAGGTCGATTGTGTAAATCGACCTTTTGTTTTTTCCAATGGCTTACAGAATAAGTTTTAATAAATTCTGTTGGCAAAGTAATATCGCAAGCAACACACAACAAAGTATTTGGTTGCAATGTTTGCAGAATATCTTCCAGTAATTTAGTGTTCCTGTAAGGTGTTTCTATAAATAATTGTGACTGGTTTTTTTCAAATGACAATTTCTCTAAACCTTTAATTGCTTGTTTTTTTTCCGTTTTGTCTATAGGTAAATAGCCATTGAATGTAAAACTTTGTCCGTTCATTCCAGAAGCCATTATAGCTAATAAAATGGAAGAAGGACCAACTAAAGGTACTACTTGGATTCCTTTTTCATGCGCCAGTTTAACAATTGCTGCACCAGGATCTGCTACACCAGGACAACCTGCTTCACTCATAAGTCCAACATGATAACCTTGAAGCAATGGTTTTATAAATTGTAGATGTTCCTTGGTTTCAGTATGTTTGTTTAGCGAAAAAAGTTTTAAATCTGGTTGTTTTTTTTCAGGTTGCACTTGTTTAATGAACTTTCGAGCTGTTTTTTCGTTTTCAACAATATAATAGTCAATCAAATCTATGCTTCTTTTAATTGTTTGTGGAAGCACATCTTCATGATTCATTTCGCCCAGTGAAGTTGGAATCAGATATAGTTTTCCAAGTAACAATTTTTGGTTTATATCAGACATTTTTTTTTAGATTTTTAGCAATTATTTCACAAGCTTCATCTAGCATATGATACACTTTTTCAAAACCGTTTTCTAATCCAAAATAAGGATCGGGTACATCTACATTTTCATTGGGAAATAGTTCGTTGAGAATAAGTTTGACTTTGGATTTTTGAGCTTCTGTTGTAGCTAAGCCTATTATATCCTTATAATTTTGATTGTCCATGGCATAAATATAATCAAAATCTGAAAAATCATGTAAAGAGAACTGTCTTCCTTTTAAATTTGAAATATCAATTCCTTTCTGATTGGCAATTTTTATGGATCTTGGGTCTGGTGAATGTCCGATATGCCAATTTCCTGTTCCAACCGAATCCACAATAAAGTTTTCAGGTAGTTTTGAACGCAATATTCCTTCAGCCAATGGCGATCGACAGATGTTGCCCAAACAAACCATTAAAATTTTAACAGCCATTTTTTATAGCGATAATTTTTTCTGAATATCTTCTACGTATTTTTTAAATTGCTTGTCGGTTGAAACCAAATTATCAACAGTTTTGCAAGCATGCAATACTGTGGCGTGATCACGATCGCCAATTTGAGAACCAATGTTTGCGAGTGACGCTTTAGTGAAACGCTTTGCAAAAAACATGGCCAATTGTCTTGCTTGAACAACATGACGTTTTCTGGTTTTGGACTGCAAAGTATCTAAATCCAATTGAAAATAATCGGAAACCACTTTTTGTATGTAATCTATGGAAACTTCTCGTTTTACATTTTTGACAAATTTTTCAACTACTTGTTTCGCCAAGTCAATAGTAACTTCTTTTTTATTAAAAGATGATTGTGCAATTAAAGAGATGATAGCACCTTCCAATTCTCTAACATTTGATTTGATATTTCTTGCTACATATTCTATAATTTCATCAGGTATTTCAACACCGTCTCTATATAAAATATTCTTTAAGATCGAAATTCTTGTTTCGTAATCTGGTTGATGCAACTCCGCAGAAAGTCCCCATTTGAAACGTGATAGCAAGCGTTGCTCGATATCTTGCATGTCAACTGGTGCTTTGTCTGAGGTTAAAATAACTTGTTTTCCGTTTTGGTGAAGATAATTAAATATGTGAAAAAACACATCTTGCGTACCAGTTTTTCCAGATAGAAACTGTACATCATCAATAATCAAAACATCAATTAATTGATAAAAATGTATAAAATCGTTTCTTGTATTTCTTTTTACAGAATCTATATATTGTTGTGTGAATATTTCAGCAGAAATATACAACACTGTTTTTTCTGGATATTTGTCTTTAATTTCTACTCCAATGGCATGAGCCAAATGTGTTTTTCCTAGTCCAACTCCACCAAATATCAACAATGGGTTGAATGAAGTGCCACCTGGTTTGTTTGCCACAGCCATACCAGCTGATCTAGCCAAACGATTGGAATCGCCTTCTAAAAAATTATCAAAACTATAATTTGCGTTTAGTTGAGATTCTATTTTTAGGTTTCTTATGCCTGGAATTATAAATGGGTTTTTTAATTCTGGATTTTTTTGTTGAACAGGAACATCTATTTCTTGTGTTTTTACAGGAGATCTATGTGCGCTTGGCAATTGTTCAGTAAATGGAAGTTTATTGCCATAAGTGTTCTCCATTTTGATTTTATAAAGTAACTTTGCATTTTTGCCCAGTTCTTTAGTTAATGCAACTTTTAAAAGTTTTACATAATGTTCTTCTAGCCATTCATAAAAGAATTTGCTAGGCACTTGAATATAAAGCGCATTGTCTGTAAGCTCTACGGACTTGATTGGTTCAAACCAAGTTTTGTATGCTTGTTCCTGTATATTATCTTTGATAAAAGATAAACAGTTGTCCCAGACTGATTCTGCGGTTTTATTCATTATGTGCATTCTTATATTTTGAATTATTACGGTTTTACTGTACAAAAAGCCAACGTCTTTTTTGTGTAATTTGGGATAGCAAATATGAGTTTTAAAATCGTTAAAAAAAAATTTTTAACCTATTGATTTTTAAAAAAAAATGTTGTAAGCGGGTTTAAATAATTGTAAATAAAATGTCAAATTAATATAACTAAAATTAATGAGAGAGTTCGAAATTAAGGTTCGTGTAAGGTATGCAGAAACCGATCAAATGGGCGTGGTTTATCACGGAAATTATGCGCAATATTTTGAAATGGGTCGCGTAGAATGGTTGAGAAACCTAGGGATTTCATACAAATGGATGGAAGAAAATGGAATTATGCTTCCGGTAGTTTCTTTGACTATGAATTATAAAAAACCTGCAAGGTATGATGATGAATTAAAAGTGAAAACCATATTGAAAAATCAATCTTCAGTTAAGATAGAATTCGACTACGAAATACACAATGATAAAAATGAGTTGTTAACAACGGGCAACTCTGTTTTGGTGTTTGTTGACATGAAATCTGGTCGTCCAACATTGCCTCCAGATTATGTGCTGGAGAAGTTGAATGGGTTGTGATATTTGTTTTGAATTTATAAATTTATTTAGTCAACGAATTAATTTTATTATAATCAACTATATAAATAATCATGAATGGAAATATCACGGTTAAATACGATAAATCAAATCTTAAATCAACAATAATCTCGTTAAAATTGTATTTATTGAACTTTAAAATAAAAGCCAATAAAACTGGTACAAACATCAAAATACTAGTAAATTTAAAAAAATCTACTTCAAATTTGTTAATTTTAAAAGAAAAATAAAATGGAAGCAAAATTGCAATAATATGAATGTATTTGGGCAAATTGCTTGTTTGCAAAAGGAGTGGATTATATTTTTTTAATAAATCATAACTAGGACAACTTACAATAACTGATAGGATTAATAAAAGTGTTGTAATTGAAAACGAAATGAAGAATTTCATTTTAGACAAATTTTTAAGAAACCAAAAATCTCTAAATAAGAACAATATCATAGGAATCCAAATTATACCTCGTGTTAATACTAAAATTGAGGAAACCACACCTAAAATAATTGGATATTTATAAATATTATTTTTAAAATTTTGATTTACATAAATAATAAAACAAAATATTATTATTACATTGCTTAATAAATCACTTATTGCAAATATTTCCCACCAGTAAGCAGGTGAAACTAGCAGTACAATCATAAATCTAATAGCCTTTATTATTTCTAGATAGTTATAAAGCGTGTAGCAGACCAGTAAAAATGTAAAGATTTGTAGATAACCAACATTTCCTAACAAATAAAACGGAATTCCAATTAGTAACAATCCCGGAAAGTTTCAAGTTCTACCGTTTAAATGATCTGTTGCGGTATATGGATAATTACCATGTAATAGTGCTTCTATACCCACATCCATTGCTGACCATCTATCAACATTAAGCTTATTCCCATCAATATTATAAATAATCACAAATAATACTAATGCAATTAAAACACTAGCGATTTTGTATATTTTTTTAAGATTAAATTTATTTACAAATTTAATTTCAAAATTATTCATGAAAAGAATGGGAGTGAAAATAAGTATAAATACCAACATATACAATCCTGCTGGAATAAAATTTTGTCTTACACTATATTTGTACACAAATAATAAATTTACTCCCAGTAAAACTATTTTAAACAAGTTATAAAATGAAAGCAATTTATATAAAGAAAGTCGTTTCATTTTATTAAGTGTCATATTTTAATTGGTTATGTTATTTCAGGATTTAATTATTCTTCGGTTAAAATTCAAAACCCATTTAAAATTGAAAACATTACATAAAAATATTCATTTCAATTTTTTGGTTTAGATTATTAACTCATCAAAAACTAATTCTTTCAATATCAACTTCAAAAAGATCATTAAAAAGATCAAAAATAATTTTGGCATTTTTTTTTCGTGTCGAAATTTCAATTTGACAATTCTCAGTCATGTTTTGAGAAACAATGGTAATACTTTTTTCTTTAATAATCCTCATTATTTTATTCATATTTTTATACTCAAATTTGAGTAAAAAGTGAATGGTAATGATTTTTTCTATAATTTGAGATTCTTCAATTGCCAATTGTGCAGTAGTTTTATAAGAACTGATTAATCCGCCTACACCCAGTTTGACACCGCCAAAATAGCGTACAACAACTACCAAAATATTCGTTAGATTAAAAGATTGAATTTGTCCGTAAATGGGCATTCCTGCACTATTATTGGGTTCGCCATCATCGTTGGTACGGTATTGAATTTTATCTGTTCCTAATTGATAAGCGTAGCAAAAATGTCCAGCAGAAAAATGTTGCTTTTTGAGATTTTCAATATGTGGTTTAACTTCTTGATCCGAAGCAATTGGAAAAGCATAACCTAAAAATTTACTGTTTTTTTCTTTAAATAAAACTTCGGCAGAAGGTGATGCAATTGTTAAATAAGTATCTTGAATTTCCAAAAAAATAATTTATCTAGGTAATATTTTTCTATCAAAAAGCTCTACTACATCTTCTTTACCTGGAGTTATATTCCAGACTTGCATTCCTAAGGAAGCTGCAATGTCTGTATTTTCTTTTTTGTCATCAATAAAAAGTGTGCGTTTGGTTGATAAATCATGTTTGTTTATGATGTACTTAAAAGCTTCAGGATCAGGTTTTCTAATCCCAATTTCAAACGAAAAATAGACTTTTTCAAAACATTGGTAAAACTCTCTTGCAAAAGTAGCACCCACTTTATGCTCAAATTTTGATATGTGAATTTCATCGGTATTGCTTAGTAAAAACAGACGGTATTTTCTTTTTAAAAGTTCCAAAAATTCTAATCTGTGCAATGGAAAATCTATCAACACAGAATTCCATGCGGCTCTAAGATCATCGATTGATGCATTTGGAATCAGTTTTTTTAAGCCAATCATAAACTGAACTTCTGTTATTTTTCCTCTTTCAAATTGTTGGTTTAGTTCTTCTAAATCTTCATTCCAAGAAGGCAATCCTAGCTTTTTTAATGCAGTAAGAGACGCTTGTTTGTCAAGATTTATAAATACATCACCAAAATCAAAAATAATAGTGTCAATCATTGTTCGAATAAATTAAAAGTTCATCATTGTTTATTTTTGTGCTATTTTTAAAATCTCCTTTAAAAGTTGGAGCTTTCACACCGTTTTTAAAAGTAACTCTCCCCTTAAAAATTCTGGCTTCATCCCATAAATTTGAGTCTATAAAAGTCTGCAAAGTTTGAGATCCACCTTCAATTATTACCGATTGAATACTATTGTCAAATAAATATTTTGTGATTTGAAACGCAATATTTTCATTAAAATATATAATTTCACTGTTAATCAATAAAGTTTTAGCACATTTATCAAATATAAGACTTTCTTTTGGAATTCGATTGTTTTGATCTAAAACTATTCTAATTGGATTTTTTCCAGTCCAATCTCGTACATCCAACTTTGGATTATCATCAATAACGGTTTGGGTTCCCACTAAAATTGAGTGTTCTTCGCTTCGCCATTTGTGAACCAATTGCCGCGAATATTGGTTGGTAATCCAAACTGGTTTTTTATTTTCTTTGGTTGATGGCGCAATAAATCCGTCCATACTTTCTGCCCATTTTAGTATAATGTAAGGTCGTTTCTTTTTATGAAAGGTGAAAAATCGCTTATTGGATTCTTTACATTCGTTTTCCAAAATTCCAACAGTTACATTTGCACCAGCTTCCATTAGTTTTTTTATGCCGTTTCCAGCAACTTTTATATTTGGATCCACAGTTCCAACTACTACATTTGGAATTTTAAATTTTATAATTAAATCACAACAAGGTGGTGTCTTCCCAAAATGACTGCAAGGTTCTAAACTTACATAAATAGTTGATTTTGATAATAATGATTTGTCAATTACTGAATTTATAGCATTCACTTCAGCGTGATTTCCACCGTAGACAGAAGTATAACCTTCGCCAATAATTTTATCTTCAAAAACAATAACTGCTCCAACCGATGGATTTGGCATGGCAGCAACCAATCCGTTTTTGGACAGTTGAATGCAACGATTTATATATTTTTCGTGTATCTTCACATCACAAAAATAAGATATTACTTTTAGAATGAACGGAATTATAATTAGAGAAATTCAACAAAAAGACAATCAAGCCATTGCACAAATAGTTCGGGATGTTTTAATGGAAATGGGTGCGCCAAAAGTGGGTACTGCTTACGCCGATCCAAATTTGGATTTGTTGTTTGAAACTTATCAAAACTCAAAATCAATATATTTTATAGTTGAAAATAACAATAAAATTATTGGTGGCGCGGGAATAGCACAATTAGAAAATGAATCTGAGAATATTTGTGAACTGCAAAAAATGTATTTCTTGCCCGAAGCACGCGGATTGGGTTTGGGAACACAATTGATGGATAAATGTCTTGAAAGTGCTACTGCTTTTGGATTCCAAAAGTGCTATCTCGAAACCATGCCTTATATGGAAGCTGCTCAGAAATTATATCAAAAAGTAGGGTTTGAATATCTTAATGAACCTTTGGGAAATACGGGACATACAAGTTGCCCTGTTTGGATGATAAAGTTATTAAATTCAAAAAATAATGCTAATTAAAGAATATAAGAATCAGTTCATAGAACAGCTTTCATCTATTTATGATGTTGGTGAAGTAGAAAGTTTTTTCTATATTATTTTAGAAAACAAACACCAACTCAAAAGAATAGATTTGGCACTGAATATTGGTTTAAAATTTTCTGAAGCTGAAATAGAAACTTGGAATGAAATTCTTGAGAAGTTGAAACAACAAATTCCAATACAGTACATATTGGGAACTACTAGTTTTTATGATTTAGATTTTGAAGTTAATAATGATGTACTCATTCCACGCCCAGAAACGGAAGAATTGGTTTCATGGATTCTGTCAAATAACCCAATAACCGAATCAACAAATAAACCAAAAATTCTAGATATTGGTACAGGAAGTGGTTGCATTGCCATTTCATTGGCTAAAAATATTCCAAATGCTGCAGTTTATGCCATAGATGTTTCCGAGAATGCATTGGCTGCAGCCAAAAAAAATGCTTCAACAAATAAGGTAAAAGTAATTTTTATTCAAGAAAATATATTGAAAACTGAAAATTTGCAACAACAATATGATATTATAGTTTCCAATCCGCCGTATGTTAGAAATATAGAAAAAAAGGAGATAAACAAAAATGTTTTGGACTATGAACCGCATTTGGCACTTTTTGTAGACGATCATGATGCCTTGATTTTTTATAGAAAAATTGCGCATTTGGCTCAAAAGAACCTTTCGGAAAACGGACAATTGTATTTTGAAATCAATCAATATTTAGGAAATGAAATGGTAGAATTATTGCAACAAATGCATTTCAAAAACATTGAAATTAGAAAAGATATTTATGGAAACGATAGAATGATTCGATGTGTGGTATATAAATCTGAAATCTGAAATCTATTCATACCTCAAAGCCTCAATTGGATCCAACTTTGCTGCTTTCAAAGCTGGATAAGAACCAGAAACCACGGCTACTATAAAACTTACCACAAAGGCTGCAATAATGGCCAACCAAGGAATGACAAATTTAAATTCTATTAGGCTCGAAATGCCATAACCAATCAAAATCCCTAATATAATTCCCAAAATTCCACCAAGCTGACCAATCACCAATGTTTCCATAAAAAACTGGAAAGCAATTGTGCTTTTTTTGGCGCCCAAAGCTTTACGAACGCCAATTTCTCGCGTTCTTTCGGTTACGGAAACCAACATAATATTCATGAGTGCAATTGACGATCCAAATATGGTAATGATGCCAATAACCCAAGCGGAAAGTCCCAAATATTGGGTAATGTCAAGAATTTTATTAATCAAATCGTCACTTCTAGACACACCAAAATTTATATCTTCAATTGGGCTTAATTTTCTAACTTTTCGCATTTCAATTTCAGCATTGTCGACTGCTTCGTTCAACAATTCCTTTTTATCAACCATAATACTGGTTTTATAATTGATGTTTGGTTGCGTAAACAAACTTCTTGCGACTTGAATTGGAATCATAACTCTTAAATCCTGGCTGTTCCCAAAAGTGGAACCCTTTTCTTTAAGAATTCCGATAACCTTGAATTTTGCGCCACGAACGGAAATGGTTTTATCTACTGGATTCAAATCTTTAAAAAGAATTTTATTAAAATCTGAACCTAAAACGCAAACATAGCTGTTATTGGCAATATCGAAACCAGTAAAATTTCTACCATTTACTACTTCCAAACCTGAATTTGGAATAAAATAATCGTCGACACCCACAACAGAAACTGACGGATCGGTTTTTTCTTCTTCATATTTTACTTCGGCCGTCGTGGTTGCTGTAAATGAAATAGAAGTATTTGTAAACGGATAGTTGAAATTTTCCTTAAATGATTTTGATTCAGCGTAAGTAATTATTGGATTTATTTTCTCGACTTCACCACCGTCATTTGTTCTACTTAAATTATCATACTGATTTATGGTAAAAGTGTTCGAACCCATAGAAGCAAAATCGTTAGAAATTGTATTTTCCAATGCAGAAACTACGGTCAAAATAGCCACCAATGCCATGATGCCAATAGCAATAATAAGCACTGTAAGTATCGTACGAAGCAACTGCGTCCGAATAGAACCCAATGCAATTTTTACATTTTCTTTAAATAATCCAAGCATAGTATGCATTTGACAAGAATTTGTAAATTTTGTTACAAGTTTTTCTCGTAAATTTTATAAATAGTTTTAAAAGTAAGATATTTGCGGTTCAATTTATGATATTAGATTTTAGATGTCAGATTTCCCAACAAGAATCCAAAATCTAATATCTAATATCTAAAATTTAATGAAACCTAGCATTCCAAAAGGAACCCGAGATTTTTCGCCAGCCGAAGTAGCCAAACGTCAATATATTATTCAAAAAATAAAAACCAATTTCGAGAAATTTGGTTTTCAGCCTATAGAAACACCATCCTTTGAAAACTCTGAAACCTTGATGGGGAAATATGGGGAAGAAGGCGATCGATTGATTTTTAAGATATTGAATAGTGGAAATTTTTTTTATGATAAAAAGCTTAAAATTGAATTGCCAGAATCTTTGGATGCACTTCGGGCAAACTCTGCTGAAACAATTTCGACTAAAGAACTAATTGAGTTAAATAAATTTACAAATAGAATATCGGAGAAAGCCCTTCGTTATGACTTAACCGTTCCTTTTGCGCGCTATGTTGTACAACACCAAAACGAAATCGAATTTCCATTTAAACGCTATCAAATTCAACCTGTTTGGCGTGCCGATAGACCGCAAAAAGGGCGTTTTAGAGAGTTTTTTCAGTGCGATGCAGATGTTGTTGGTTCCATATCATTGTGGCAAGAAGTAGAATTGGTACAACTGTATGACTCGGTTTTCACCGATTTGGGACTTACAGGTGTAACCATTAAAATAAACAACCGAAAAATTTTATCTGGAATAGCCGAAGTCATCGGTGCTTCCGATAAATTAATCGATTTTACAGTCGCACTCGACAAACTCGACAAAATAGGCGAGGACGGCGTTAAAAAAGAAATGATGGAGAAAGGAATTTCTGAATCGGCAATAAAAAAAGTACAACCTTTATTCAATTTTACGGGTACTATTACTGAAAAAATAGAAAAATTATCAGCTTTACTTTCCGAATCTATCGAAGGAATAAAAGGCGTTCAAGAATTGCAATTTATTTGCGATAACGTTTCGAGTTTAGGATTGTCATCATCAATTTTAGATTTAGATGTAACCCTGGCTCGAGGATTAAATTA
>NZ_JANLVD010000069.1:0-1820 GCF_031363805.1 Flavobacterium sp.
CGCTTATGCGAAACCAGAAAACAGGACAAGAGCGTTAACTTTGGTAAGATTGGCAATTAATCTTGGATTTGCAGCTGGACCTGCCATGGGCGGTTTAATTATCATGAATATTGGTTACAAAGGTCTTTTTTGGGTAGATGGTGCAACTTGTATTTTAGCCATAAGTATTTTTTGGTTATTGGTAAAAGAAAAGAAAAAGTCAGCTTATTTGGACAAACAAAATCCTGGCGAAGTTTTAACGCATTCTGTTTTTAAAGACAAACCTTTTTGGATATTCCTGATTATGTGTTTGATTACTGGCGTTTTGTTTTTTCAATTGTTCACGACCATTCCTATTTATCATAGCCAACAATTCAATTTAACAGAATTTCAAACTGGATTATTACTTACCTTAAATGGTGTACTCATCTTTTTTCTTGAAATGCCAATTGTTGGATATGTAGAACGCAAAAAACTGAACAAAGTAAAAATTGTAACTTTTGGTTGTTTGGCTATGTCGGTAAGTTTATTTTTAATGCTAATCAATACTTGGGCTGGAATTTTGGTCATTATGATGTTGTTTATGACCTTTGGGGAAATGTTTTCTTTTCCTTTTTCTAATTCTTTTGCCATAAGTAGAGCACCAAAAGGTCACGAAGGTAGATATATGGCTATTTTTACAATGAGTTTTAGTTTGGCACATATTATAAGTGCGCGGTTGGGTATGAGTATGATTTCCAAATACAATTATCAAACCAATTGGTTGGTTATGGGAACTCTTGGTTTAATTGGTGTGGCTTGTGGTTATTGGGTGATGAATTTAGTCAAAAAAGAAAACTTAAAAAATAGTTAATTAACAATTTTTAAGTTTTTAAATTTCAACAAAATTATAATTTTGAACATTAATTTAAATTTATTAGTTATGAAATCTAATACTATAAAATCATTTTTTATATTGATTGTATTCATGTTTCAAGCATCAAATAATTTGATTGCGCAACAGAAATCGTTTACAAAAAACAACTCAAATGATCAAAGTGTTGTGATGACTTGGAATAAAAATACACCCGATCAAGAGATGCTAGATGACATTACCGCATTGAAACAAAACAATGGTGTAATTATTAAATATTCCAATTTGAAGCGAAATCAAAAAGGGGAAATTACGGCTTTGAAAATTGAATATAAGGATTCTGATGGGAATACCGGAAGTCAAGAATACAATGGGAAAAATGCTATTTCGGAAATCAAATTTTTTAAAATTAATGACAGAATAGGATTTGGAGAACCAAATGATAATGCTTCATTTGCTTTTAATAATCTTAATTTTAATGATTTACAAAAATCATTTGGAAATAGGATTCAAATGGATACATTGATGCAAGACAATTTTGATTTGAATCCAAGTATGAAGAAAAAATCAAAAATAGTTATTCGAGAAAATGGCAAAAAACCATTGACTATTGAAGATGGCAAAGTACTTGAAGGTGGCGAAGATTATACTCCAGAAGAAATTGAGAAAATTAAAAAAGAACACCAATTTAATTTTGATAATGGGGGAAATGAAAAACTAGATTTTAATTTTAGTTCAGAAAATTTAGATATTAAAAGTTTGAAAGAACAAATTCAAAAAATGCAAAATCAGCTTATGGAAATTAATCCAAATCTACAAAATAAGGATAATCCAAAACAGCTCAAAGATTTAAAATCTGAGAAAGATACAACAAAAGAAGAACTCAAACAAGCCAAAGAGGAAATGCTAAAAGCCAAAAAAGAAATGGAAGAAGCGCGGGCAGCACTCGAAAAAGCTAAATCTGAAATTAAAATGAGAAAAACATAAA
>NZ_JANLVD010000088.1:0-14860 GCF_031363805.1 Flavobacterium sp.
ATATCGTTAAATTTTAATTCGCCATTCACATTTGGTTTTGAACTGTTTCCAGTAATTTTAAAATTACCATTCAGAAAACCAGTACTTTCAGTTAAATTTCCCATGGTGAAACCTTGAATGCTTTTCAAATTTAGTTTATCAATGTCTAAATACATATCCAAATTGCTAGTGCTGGCTTTATAAGTTCCGTTAAGATTAACTTGATTTTCTTGACCTGTTATTTCAACTTTGGCGTTATAGGTATTCGCAATTTGATTGTCTACTTTAATATTGATGTTTCCTAAGGTATCTTTTTTGAATGTAAAGTTTTCAATATTTAAATCGGATGTAAATAATGGTGTTTTCTGTAAATTTTTGATCAATGCATTTCCATTAATTTTCCCGCCAATTTCCAAAGTGCTTTTTTGAGCAATATTAGTAATGGTTTCTATTTCAAAATCTTTAAAATCGATTGCTAACGGCGCATTTGGTTTTTCAGATTCCGATTGAATTTTGATACTATTTCCAGATTTGCTCAATTCGAAATTATTGGCATAAATTCCGTTTTTGCCAAAACGAAGTAGATTTTCTTCCGATAAATTCCACGCTTCATAATTCAATAATAAATTCTTTGGATCCAAATTAATTTCGGAATTTCCGTTGGCTGTTTTAAAAGTTCCGGCAATTAAATATCGTTCCACATCTTTCAAATCTTTTAGTTGCAAAGTATAATCGATGGTATTGTTCTCAACTTTTCCAAAAATTAAAGTGTGTGGCAATTGTAGCTGCGGATTTTCAATATGATCGACCAATAGATTATAAGTCAAAGCGTTGTCTTTTGTTTCAATGGCTACAACAGCATTTGAAATAGTGTTAGTTCCGTATATTAATTTAGGAATCTTACCATTTAAAACGATACTGTCATTTTCAGAATTGTACCTTCCAGAAATAGCAATTGGCTCCAAACTCTTTAATTCAGGAAGCAGTTTGAAAAGAATTGGATTGCTTTTTACATCAATATTAAAAGCAAGTTGTTGGTTTTCTACAATAGATTTTTTTGATTTTGGATTGTTATTGTAATATTTTGAAATAGAGTTGGATAATGCATTTCCAATTTTGGATAATTTATATTTGCCTAAAATTTGAGCATTTAAAAACTGCGATTTTAGACTTATAGCATTTTTTTCTGATGTCGAAACCGCTACCACATTTATGGAATCTAGTACAAATTCTTCTTTGGCGTTTGCAATAGTGAAATTATGAGCAGATACTTCTCCGTTTAAAAAATCCAAATCAGCAGTTTGAATATCGGCATCAATTTCGCCTCGCAATTTGAGCGGACCCGCATGCAAGTTTAGTTTATTTAAATCGGCGATATCAACATTTAATTTTAATTTTCCTGAAGGATATTTGTCACGAAAACTTCCATTGGATATTAAATCGAAAGTTAAATTCGGATCTTTTGCATTCACGTTCGCGTCAAATTTACTATTGGCAATTTTACCTTTTAAATTCAAATTTCTGTAATTGTAATTATTAAAATTTGCTTTTAAAATGCTTCCATTTATTGTTGCATTGGCTGTTTTTGGATTTAAACCTGTACCATTAACGCTGGCTTTTAAAGAAACTTTGCCAACAGCACTATTTTTGATTAGTTTTCCTAAATCAAAATTATCGAATTCTGTTTGCGCAATATATCTTTCTCTATTCTTTTTTCGTTGGTCAAAAGAAGCTTTTATTTTTGCATTTCCAAAGCTACTAACAATGTTCAAATTGGTATTGAAATTGTTTATTTTACCTTTAAAAGTGCCTTTTGTAGCAAAACTTGATGGCAATTGAATAGTGTTAGGAATGGTTCCTTTTGGGACAAAATTGTTAATGTCTTTTGAAGTGGATTGGATATTATTGATTTTTAAATCGAAATAAGCATTTTTTGCATCAGGTAAACCTATAATTTTTCCACTCGCTACAATTTTTGTTTTGCCAATGCCACTAATTTCTAAATTTGGTATCGAAATGTTTTTTAGTTTACCAAAAATTCTTGTGTTTATTAGCATTATGGCATTTGGATTGCTTTTAAATGGATTTGTTTTGGCTAATGTTGGTACAAAAAGTAAGACATCTTTAAAACCCAATTTACTATTTTTTAAATTTGCTTTAATAATCAATTCGCCTAGTTTTTCATTTAAAGAAGCGATTGATGGATAAGCAATCATAATTTCGTCTTTAACCAAAGTTTGCGGCGTTTTTAAATATAAATCCTTTAAAAAAGCGCCTTTATCACTATAATAAAAATTGGTTTTGAATGACTGAATATCTACACCGCTTTTTTCAATGGCTTTTAATGAACTAATGTTCCCTGAGATAAATTCTGTATTGTAATTGATATTTTCCGCATATAAATTTAAATTTTTAATGTCTAAATGCTTATAATCAATGCCTTTTTTAACTGCAACAGCATTTTCATCATCCAATTTAAAATTTACTTTTTTGATGGAAGTATTTTTTAACTTAATTTTCCAATCGTTGCTATTTGCAGTAGGAGGAGAGCTCGTTTTTTTTGATGGAATATTGTTTAATTTTCCAAATGCCAATACGCCATCAGTTTCAGACAATTCAAAATTTTCAATATCCAATAACTGATTTTGTAAATCAATTTTATTTAATTGTAAAAAAAGTTTTTTTAAATTTATTGAAGTATTTAGTTTTGAATTTTCGTTTAAGTAAACTACATTTATATTTAATACTTCTATTTGATCCAACTGTAGCTTCAATTGATTTTTTTCTGCTTTAACTTCAACTTCTTCTTTAATTTCTGTCAAAGTCTCAACCAAATCTTGTTTTAATTTTAAGTTTAATCCATCAATTTTTGTTTTAGGAACTTCAAAATTTAGATTATTTAAATCAAATGTTTTTATGTTGGTATCAAAATGATTCAATTTGACGGCTATGTCATTTTTAGAAATTGCATCAGAATAATTAAATTTAATGTTGTCAAGATTCACTTTATCGATTGAAAATTCCATTGGTGGAGCTTCATCTTTTGGCTTTTTTGGAGATGCAAAAGCTTTTATAATGTAATCGAAGTTGAAAATTCCATTTTCATTTTTAGAAATATTGGCAACAATTCCTTTTAAATCAATAGAATTAATTTCTACTTTGTTATTCATTAATTCAAACAAACTAATATCTACAGCCAATTTTTCCCCTGCTAAAAGTGTATCTTTTTGTTGATCTTCAAAATAAACGCCTTCCAAAATGACTTTTTTGGGAAGACCAATTTCAATTTTAGTTATAGAAACTTTGGTTTTAATTTTGCCTTCCAAATAGGTGATTGCTTTATTTTTTGCAATATTTTGAACATAAGGAATTTGCAGAGATATAGCCAATAATAAAAATATTCCAATGATTGAAACTATAATCCATAGGAATATTTTGAGGGCTTTCTTTAAATATTTTTTCAAAAGTAATAGCTTTTAGGGAATTAATTCATTTACACTTAAAATGAAAATGCTAAACAAAGATGAAAAATATTATAAGGATTTTATTTATATAATTATTAGATAATGTTTTAAAATTTTAGTTATTTCGATCCAATTTATTATTGCTAATTGTAGAATTTACTATTCCAAATTACAGAACTGAAATTTTTTCCTTTCCAAAAACTATAATATAAAAAGATTGCGCAATAAGATTTAAAAACAAATAAGAAAGATATGAATTTAACCAAATTTAGGTTTTCTGGACCAAATTTTGAAACTGGTAAAATCATTGTTGTCAAAATACTTACTAAAATCATTGCCACTATTGAATTCATCAAATTTTTAAAAGGAAGCATTAAAAATTTTCTAAACGGACTCAAATCATTTCCCCATTTGTGTATAAAATAATAATAGTTATTTCCAATTGGAGCAAAAAGTAATGGATCGTCAGCATTTTTTAGTTTAAAAAGTTTGGCTGGTGCCATAATTTTAAAACCATTAAGTTGAGTATTGTGCGCTTTTTCTAAATTTTTTATTTTTGAAATGGCTTCCTCGGGTATGTTATTTTTGAAAAGATTGCTATCTAAAAATCGTAATCTATAATCTACGCATATAGATTTTATAGCAGAAATATGAAAAATTTTATCAGATTCTAATAATTCAAAATCAAAATCATTGGAGTTGGCATCAGCACCAGATTTTATTTTTGATTTAATTTCCTCACGCAAAGAATTATCATTTTCAAATAAAGCTTTTACTTGCTGAATTATTTGATCTTGATCGGAAATTTTAATTTGTCTACTTTGAAGTTTCTCTTGGATATTAATTTTTTCAAACATCATAATGCAATCATTTAGATTATAAAATTAATAATTAAATGATTGCATAACAATGAATTTAGCAAGTTTAACAGTTGTTCAGCACAGATTTATCTCAAAGTAGCTCCAAGTTCGTTCTGAAAATTATTTGTTAATTTAGACATTACTTTTTCTATTTGAGAATCTGTCAATGTCTTTGAATTGTCTTGTAATATAAAACTCAAAGCATATGATTTTTTTCCTGTTGGAATATTTTTGCCATCATAGACATCAAATAAATCAACTTTTTTGAGTAACGATTTTTCCGTTTTTTTCGCTATTTCAAACAGTTGAGAGAACTCAACTGAATTGTCAATTAATAGCGCCAAATCACGTCGTACCTCTGGAAATTTAGGGATTTCGGTATATTTGATATTGTTTGAAATTTGTTTTAAAATAGCATTCCAATTAAAATCTGCATAGAAAACTTCTTGTTTGATATCAAAATATTTTAAAATACTTTTTTTAACTGTTCCAAATTCTACCAATGTTGAATTTCCCATTTCGTACACCATTCCTTCAGCAAAAACATCTGTTTTTAAGGGTGTTGCAATAATTTTTTCTAGCCCAATTTTATTTAAAATTCCTAATACATATCCTTTAAATAGAAAGAAATCTGATGGTTTTTGATTTGTAGTCCAAGTTTCAGCTGTCTTATTTCCTGTCATAAATAGAGTCAAATGGCTATTTTCTTGGTTACCAGATAATAATTTATGATATGTTTTTCCGAATTCAAACAATCTCAAATCATTATTTTTTCTATTAATGTTAAACGAAACTGCTTCCAAACCAGAAAACAACAATGATTGTCTCATGACAGATAAATCATTGCTCAAAGGATTTAGGATCGAAACATTATTGGTTTCGTTTAAATTTTCGCTTAACGCCACATAATTAGGTGTAGTTAGTGAGTTTGCCATCATTTCATTAAAGCCATTCGCAGTTAGCAAATTGGCAATAATATTTTGAATTTTATAGTCTTCTGTACGAGATGAATTTGAAATGGAAGCGTTTAATTTTTGAGTAAACTCAATATTATTGTAACCATATATCCTTAAAATTTCTTCGATAACATCAATCTCTCTTGTAACATCTACTCTGTATGATGGAATAATTAGACCCAAGCCTACTTTCGAAATACTATTGACTTTTATATCAAGCGAGACTAAAATATTTTTTATGACATCGGCAGAAATTTCTTGGCCAATAAGTTTGGTAACATTTTGTAAGTTTAAAAATACCTGAAAATCTTCCACTTTTTTCGGATAAATATCCACCAAATCAGATGTTATTTTTCCTCCAGAAACTTCACAAATTAGAATAGCAGCTCTTTTTAAAGCATATTCAGTAATATTTACATCAATTCCACGCTCAAATCTAAATGAAGCATCGGAATTTATAGCATGTCTTTTTGCTGTTTTTCTTACAGAAACAGCATTAAAATAGGCGCTTTCAAGAAATATTGCACTGGTTTTTTCGCTAACTCCAGAATTCTTTCCGCCCATAACACCTGCAATACAAAGAGGTCCATTTTCATCAGAAATCATTATATCTTCGCTACTCAATGTGCGTTCTACATCATCTAGGGTTATAAATTTTGTTCCTTCAGTTGCATTTTTAACTATAATTTTTCCATGAATTTTTGAAGCGTCAAAAGCGTGAAGCGGTTGTCCCAATTCATGTAATACATAATTTGTAACATCTACAACATTATTTTTAGGAGAAATTCCAATGGCTTTTAATCTGTTTTGAAGCCAAGCTGGCGATGGTGCAATTTTTATATCCGAAATGGTAACACCGCAATATCTTGGCACAAGTTTTTGATCTTCGACATTCACATCAATTTTAAGCGTTCGTTTTTCAATTTTAAATTTTGAAACCGATGGTGTAATCAATTCAATATTGGTTCCATTTTGCAACATTCCAGCTCTTAAATCGCGAGCTGTTCCCCAATGACTCATGGCATCGGCACGGTTTGGAGTTAATCCTATTTCAAAAACTTCATCATTCTCGATATTAAAAACAGTTGATGCTGGAGTTCCTGGTTCCAATTTTGAATCAAGAATCATAATGCCATCGTGACTGTTTCCAAGTCCAAGTTCGTCTTCGGCACAAATCATTCCATGGCTTTCTTCTCCACGAATTTTACCTTTTTTTATTTCAAATGGCTTGCCTTCTTTGTCATACAAAATTGTTCCAATAGTAGCAACAGGCACTTTTTGACCTTCTGCAACGTTGCTAGCTCCACAAACTATTTGCAAAGTTGTTTGATTGCCAACATTTACAGTAGTAATTTTTAATTTATCAGCGTTTGGATGTTGAATACAAGATAGAACATGACCCACTACAATACCTTCCAATCCACCTTTTACAGATTGGTATTTATCAACTCCTTCTACTTCAAGACCCAAATCGGTCAACATGGAAGCAGTTTTTTCAGAATCCCAATCCGTTTTTATAAATTGTTTTAACCAGTTGTATGATATTTTCATTTTAAATAAATATAAGCTTGCAAAGATAGTAAATGGCTTTGCAGCATGAAATTTTTAGTATGTTTTTTATTATTGATTTATAGAATTTCTTCTATATTTTTCTTGATTGTTTCAGAAATTTTCGTGGTTGGTAAGTCATTTTCATCTTCGCCAAAAGGGTCTTCAATTTCTTCGGCAATAAGCTCTAAACTTGCTAGCACATAAAAAATGAAAACTACTACTGGAATGGTATAATAGCCTAAGCTAAAAACGTAACCTAACGGCAATGACATGACGTAGAAAAAAATAAATTTTTTTAGAAAAACACTGTATGAATATGGAATTGGCGTATTTTTTATACGTTCGCAACCACCACAAATATCTGTGAAAGATGTTAATTCTGGATTTAAATAAATTAATTGTTCGGCAGAAATTTTGTTGTCTAAATGTAATTCATTTATTTTTTTGAATAGCAGTTTAATGACTTGGTTTGGTTTGTGAACTTTATTTTTTACATCTACATTATATTCATCAAATAATTCGTGACTGATATTTTGATTTTTAAGATGTAAATTTAAAACATGAGCATAATATGGAATTATTTTTTTAAAAAAAAGTTTATCTTCTTTTTCAGTTAATATCGACGAAAGTTTAAGGGCAATATTTCTGCTGTTGTTTACTAAGCTTCCCCAGAGTTTTCTACCTTCCCACCATCGGTCATAAGCTGTGTTTGTTCTAAAAACTAACAATAATGAAATCACGAAACCCAACATTCCGTGCATAACAGTAATGTTTTTTAGGTGGCTGCTTTCAGAGAGTTTAAAAATCACTAATTCTAAATAAGCAATAATAAAAGTGTAAATTCCTATTCCAATAATTAATGGAAAAAGTTTTCTTAATGTATCAGATTTATGAAATCTAAATATGAAACTGAACCATTCCTTAGGATTATATGAAATCATATTTATCCAATTCTAGTTAACTCAATTTTTTCTGGAGCGTGGAGAACCATTGGAAACTTTTCGATTTTTACAGAACTACTGTCGAGACCAAAAGCCTGTTCTTCGGATAATGAGAATTTCTTAATAAAGAAATAGGTATTCATGACCAGTTTTTCATGCCAATGCATAAAGCTGTCATTTGACAAGAATTTTTCTGAAAGTACAAATTTGAAATCACCTATTATATTATTTTTACTTAAAGATTCATATCTGCTGGTAATATCAACTTCTCCTTTGCTCACCATATCTTTGATAACTTCTTTAAACATTAAATTAATTTTTGTAGCTTCTCTAAAGCCTAAATTAAAATCTATTCTATAAATATCATCTTTGATAATTTCGTTTACTTTATATTCTTTTTTATAAGGCTCATTCATTATATTAACGTGAATAAACCAATACAAATCGGCTCTTTTTGGGCGTTTTTGTAAAATAGAATACATCACTTTTTCTTCAATTTCATCAACTCTATTGGCATTGGTCATGTAGACTAAGTGTGTTGCATATTTTGGTATCGATAAATCTACACTCAATTCTGCAAGAACTTTTTTGTAACTGTCAATTTTTACAATTTTAGTATAATTTTTGCTGATTTTTTTGGCCATAAACCAAATAGACATTACAAATATTAGTATGGATGCAATAACTATTGTCACATAACCACCATGTGGAAATTTATCCAAATTGGCTATCAAGAAGCTAATTTCAATAACCAAATACAATAAAATTAAAGGTAAAATTATAAATAATGAAACCCTTTTGATAATCATAAAATAGGTAAGTAAAATGGTTGTCATAATCATACAAAGTACAATGGCCAAACCGTATGCAGCTTCCATATTACTAGATTCTTCAAAGTGCAATACAATACCTATACAACCTAAAAGTAACAACCAATTTATGGATGGGATATAAATTTGTCCTTTCTGATCTGTAGGATATTTGATTTGTACTTTGGGCCAAAAATTTAATCTCATGGCTTCATTTATCAAAGTAAATGAGCCACTAATTAATGCTTGAGATGCTATAACTGCTGCCATAGTTGCAATTACAATTCCGTAAGGCTGAAACCAATCTGCCATGATTAAATAAAACGGGTTTCCGTTATTGGCATTTATACTTTGTAATGTAAGGCCTTCGTGCTTGATTAAGTACGCGCCTTGTCCAAAATAGTTTAGAACAAGTGCTAATTTCACAAAAATCCAACTCACTCTGATGTTTTTACGTCCACAATGTCCCATGTCAGAGTACAATGCTTCTGCTCCGGTAGTACATAGAAAAACAAAACCTAATACATAAAATCCTTCTGGATGAACTATTAATAATCTGTAGGCATAGTATGGATTGATAGCTTTTAATACATCAACGTTTTGAAAAATTTGGAGGGCTCCTAAAACGCCCAACATTCCAAACCAAATCATCATCATTGGTGCAAAAAATTTACCTACCAATTTAGTTCCGAATTGTTGTATAGTAAATAGAAAAATTAAAATACCTATTACAATTGGTACCGTATTTATATCTGGATAATAAGTTCTAATTCCTTCTACAGCCGAGGCTACAGATATTGGAGGCGTTATAATTCCGTCTGCTAGAAGTGCGCTTCCGCCAATAATTGCTGGAACAATAAGCCATTTTACTTTGGTACGTTTTACTAATGCATATAGCGCAAAAATTCCACCTTCGCCATGATTGTCTGCAGAAAGTGTTATCAACACATACTTTATAGTGGTTTGTAATGTTAATGTCCAAAAAATAGCCGAAATTCCTCCCAAAACTACGTCTGTGTTAATGGCATAGGAACCAATAATTGATTTCATTACATACAATGGGGAAGTTCCAATATCCCCAAAAATAATTCCTAATGTTACAAGTATTCCGCCAAGTGAAAGTTTACTGTGAAGTTCGTGGCTGTGAGATGCGCTCATATATTATGCTTAAATAATTGCCAAAAATAATTTTTTTTAATTTAATTAAAGTATTTTTTGAAGGAATTTATAAATATTTTTTATAAAAAGAGTAATTTAGACTTTTAATAATTTGAAAATGAAAAAATATTTTTTTTTAATTCCATTGTTTTTCTTGTTCTATAATTGTTTATCGGATAAAAATATTATTATTAATCACAAAATTACCAAAATATCAATAGATACTTTACTAAGTGAAAAAATGAGTTGTCGTGCCATTTTAATTGATAAAAATAAAGTTTGGTATGCAGCAAATAATGGAAATTATGGTTATGTATCTCTTGATTCAATGCCACATTTTAAAGGATTGATAGCTAAGGAAGAATTGAAATTAGAATTTAGAAGTATCGCCCAAACTTCAAAGTATATTTTTATAATGTCCATTGGAAATCCTGCGTTGCTATATCGAATTTCAAAAGATAATTCTGAAGTGAAATTGGTTTATCAAGAAAACAATGCAAAAGTTTTTTACGATAGCATGCAATTTTTGAATGATGACGAAGGTTTTGCCGTTGGCGATCCAACTGAAAATTGTCCATCGTTTATCAAAACTACAAATGGCGGAGAGAGCTGGCAAAAAATACCTTGCGAAGATTTGCCGAAATTTGCTGAAGGTGAAGCCTTTTTTGCCACCAGTAATACTAATTTGATTCTTAAAGATGATTCAATGTGGATGGCTTCGGGTGGCATAAAATCCAAAATATACAGGTCACTTGACAAAGGAAAAACTTGGGAAATATTTGAAACACCAATTGTTCAAGGTGGATCTATGACTGGAATTTTCACAGCAGATTTTTACGATCAAGAAAACGGATTCATTACTGGAGGGAATTATCAAATACCAAATTTAAATTCAAAAAATAAAGCCATCACGTCAAATGGTGGTAAAACTTGGAATTTAATAGATGACAATCGTGCATTTGGCTATGCTTCATGTGTGCAATATTTTCCAAAAAGTGGTGGTAAGTCTATAATTGTTTTGGCGAATGCAGGAATTTTTTATTACCGACAAAAAGATAAAAAGTGGAAAAAATTGTCTAACGAAAGTGATTTATACACGATTAGATTTATCGATGAAAAAACGGCAGTCGCAGCTGGAAAAAATAAAATTTTAAAAATTACTTTCAAATAGTTTTCATTTTATTGGTTTTGATTTCGTTTCCGATTTTTTATTTGTTGCATAAGTTTGCTTTTAAAATCATCTTCTAACTGTTTTAGTTGTAATATTTTTTGTGGACTTATTACACCTTTCAGATTTTTGACGAATTGTTTTCTATTATTTTGTAAGTTGGCTTCAATTAATTCAGATTCTTCTAAAAGTTTATCCATTTCATTGCTAGAAACGCTGGCAGCATTTTGTGGTTTCAATTTAAACATGACCAATTTATTTTGCTTGCGCAATTCCAATTGTTCCTCATCAAATTTATTAAAAATAGGCCAAAATTTTTGAGCTTCCTCGGGGCTTAAATCCAATTTTGTAGATATAAAAGCAACTCTAAGTGCTTTGATACGCTCCATTTTTTTATCATTTTGAGCAAATGCAAAAGTGGAAATAAAAATAAGTAAAAGAGTTATAATTTTTTTCATAATAATATGTTTATTGTAAATATTCTTGAGCATATTGAGCTGTTTCAGGATCTAATAAATTTAGAGATTCTTCAATTTTATTAAGATCTTCATCTGTCAAATGCTCTGCAATTTCATCTGTTGTAATTGAACTTTCAAATGCCAATAAATATTCCTCATTTATTGTTAATTCATTTCTTAAGAAATTCAAATACATGCCAACACTAATAGCAATTAAAAATAAAGCTGCAATTGCCGAGAACCAAAATTTTCTTTTTGCTATTAATGGAATTACTTTAACTTCTGTATTTGGAAGTTTTAGCATCATTTTAGATTCAAAATCATCAAAATATCCTTCTGGAATTTTAAATCCCGATGCTATTTTTTCGTTATTTTCTAAATCAAATTCTTTCATATTCATAAGACTAATTTTATCCTAAAAGGTTTAATTGCTTTTCAAAAAAACCTCAATTTTTTTTACTGCATGAAAATACGAAGCTTTGAGTGCGCCAACTGATGTTTCTGTAATTTCTGCAATTTGTTCATATTTTAACTCTTCAAAATATTTCATCTTGAAAACTAATTGTTGTTTGTCTGGTAAAATAGCAATGGCTTTTTGCAATTTTAATTGAATTTCATTTCCATCAAACCACACATCGGTTTCCAAATTATTAAGGGTTTTTTGCTGAATTTCTTCGTTAGAAATTCCTTGTTTTTTTGAACGCTGTTGCATGAAAGTTAATGCTTCGTTGGTAGCAATTCTATAAATCCATGAGAACAATTTGCTGTCGCCTTTAAAATTTTTAAGATTTTGGAATATTTTCACAAATGTATTTTGCAAAACATCATCCACATCATCATGGTTTAAAACCATATTCCTAATATGATTATACAATGGTTTTTGATACAATTGCAGGAGTTTTCTAAACGCTTCATTTTGCATTTTCGGATTTAATAATTCTTCGATAAAAGCTTTTTCGTCCTGCAAAATTGGCTTTGTTTTATAGTAAGACTAAAGATATTGAAAAAGGTTTAATTTAAAGTTTATTTTTTTCATTTGAAGCAAACCAACTTTGTACCTTTGTCGTTCTGAAATTTAAAAACTATGATTCAAACTGTTATTTTCGATATGGATGGTGTAATTGTTGATACAGAACCTATTCATCATTATGCATTCAGACAGCATTTTTCTGCATTAAATATTAATGTTTCTCCAGAAATGTATGCTTCCTTTACTGGAAACTCAACTAAAAATGTGTATCAAAGATTAAAAGATAACTTTAATATTTCTAATGAAATTGAGGAATTAGTCAATACAAAAAGAGAATTATACAACGATGCTTTCGATAAAAAAGAGGACTTGTTTTTACTTGATGGAGTTGAAAATTTAATTCAAGATTTGTATCTGAATAACATACAACTTATTTTGGCATCGTCATCATCAAAAGTAACTATCAAAAGAATTTTTGATCGATTCAATCTGCATCAATATTTCACTCATATTGTTTCTGGTGAAGATTTTCCAAAATCAAAACCACATCCTGCTATTTTTGAGCATGCAGCTTCATTATCTTTTGCTCCAAAAGAAAATTGTATTGTTATTGAAGACAGCACAAATGGTATTAAAGCCGCAAAAGATGCTGGTATTTTTTGTGTTGGATATGATAGTTTTAATTCGAAACTACAAGATTATTCCTTGGCAGATATAGTAATCAATGATTTCAGCCAATTGAATTTTAAAATTATTTCTAAATTAAAAACCTAGATTTCACTATTTGGATAGTAAAATCTAGGCTTGTATATTTTGAAAACTAGTTCCTAATTATTCAACATAACTGGCATAACCAACATAGTTACAGTTTCACCTTCGTCAAGGCCATCAACTGGCGTTAAAATTCCTGCGCGATTCGGCATAGACATTTCAAGCATAATCATGTCCGATTGCAAGTTGCCCAACATTTCTAATAAAAATCTTGAGTTGAAGCCTATTTGCATATCATCACCTTGATAATCGCAAGTCAAACGTTCTTCTGCTTTGTTGGAATAATCGATATCTTCCGCAGAAATATTCAATTCTGCACCCGCAATTTTAAGTCTAATTTGATGCGTAGTTTTATTTGAAAATATGGCTACACGACGCACAGAACTTAAAAATTGTGTTCTATCAATCATTAATTTGTTTGGATTTTCTTTTGGGATAACTGCTTCATAATTAGGATACTTTCCATCAATTAATCTACAAGTTAAAATATAATTATCGAATGAAAATGTGGCGTTCGAATCATTGTATTCAATAGTAACATCTTCATTTGTGCCACCCAATATTCCTTTTAAAATATTCAATGGTTTTCTTGGCATGATAAAATCTGCTACTTGCGAAGCTTTTACATCTGTACGAGAATATTTTACCAATTTGTGTGCATCAGTGGCTACAAAAATTAAACCTTCTGGGGAAAACTGAAAGAAAACACCAGACATCACCGGACGCAAATCATCGTTTCCAGCGGCAAAAATAGTTTTGCTTACGGCAGTAGATAGTACTTCGGCTGGAACTACAGTTTTGGATGGTTCTTCCAAATTTACCGATTTTGGAAATTCTTCTCCAGGTGCATAAGCCAAAGCATATTTTCCAGATTGAGAACTTATCTCTATGGTACTATTTTCTTCAACAGTAAATGTTAAAGGTTGTTCTGGAAATGTCTTTAGTATTTCTAATAACAGTTTTGCTGGTACAGCAACGCTTCCTTCACTCGTAGAATCTATTGTTAGTGCGGCTGACATGGTAGTTTCCAAATCTGAGGCAGAAACTATCAACTCACTTTTTTTAAGTTCAAATAAGAAATTATCTAAAATAGGCAGCGTATTACTACTATTAATAACGCTTCCTAAAACTTGTAATTGTTTTAGTAAATAGGAACTGGATACTATAAACTTCATCATTTTTGTCTTTAATTGTTAATTTTACGTTGAAGTAAAATTTTATATGTTGCAAATATATTGTAAACTAACGGGTTTTTAAAACATTTTTATCAACAACTACTTGCCAAATTGCCTTTTTCTTAAATACATAACAGTAAAACCAAAGAACAGCAGTAAAAGTAGTGGAAGTCCCAGTGTTATGATTTGTATGAAGGTATAATTTTCATATACTTTTTCTTTGTCAAGCAATGGCAAATCAACTTCTTTGCTTCGAATGTTGATAAGTCCATTTTCATCCAACAAATAATTCACGCAGTTTAATAAAAATTCTTTGTTTGCATAAACTTGATTTGTCCATTTATCAAAACCCAATTCAAGTGGTTGCCCATTTTCATCCAATAGATTTTTTATAATATCGCCATCAGAAACCACAATCATTTTAGAAAATTTGCCTTTGGGTTTAAATGATTTATCTTGAAAAGCCAAAACCCTATTTTCATAAACAGACGAAAATTTACCTTCCAAAAGTATACTCATTGGAATATTTCCCGGAATATATTCTTCGATATTTGGTTTTTCGTTTACCAATTTCAAATTAATTTCGACTGGAGTTCCTAC
>NZ_JANLVD010000120.1:0-5092 GCF_031363805.1 Flavobacterium sp.
TCCTCCTGTCATTGCTGCATTTATTATCATGGCTACAAATAATGATGCACCCAAAACACAGGATAATGTTATTGGGAAATAAACCATAAATTTTCCAACAGTTCCTGGCCATAATGCCAATGGAATAAATGCTGCCAAAGTTGTCGCGGTTGAAGAAATTACTGGCCAAGCAATTTCGCCAATACCAACTTTTGAGGCTTCGATTCGTCCCATTCCTTTTCGCATATTGGCAAAAACATTATCAACAACTACAATTCCGTCATCGACTAGAAGCCCTAATCCCATGACCAAACCAAACAAAACCATCGTGTTTAGTGTAAACCCGAAGGCAGATAAAATCGCAAATGCCATCAGCATCGAAAGCGGAATTGCAGCTCCAACAAATAGGGAGTTTCGAAGTCCCATTGTAAACATTAAAACAATCATCACAAGTACAATTCCAAAAATAATATGATTCGATAGTTCATTGACCTGATGTTCTACACTTTCAGATTGATCATTGGTCATTTTTAGACTTAAATCTTTTGGTAATACTTTTTCTTGAGCTGTTTTGACAATTTCTTTTATTTGTTCAATTGCAGAAATCATATTTTGTCCAGAACGTTTCTTTACATTTAGCATTACAACTTCTTGACCAGATTCGCGCGCATAAGTTGTTTTTTCTTTTTCTTTGAAACTTACAACCGCAATATCTTTTAAATAAACAGTGCCGTTGAACGATTTTACAATTACGTTATTCAATTGATCTGGATTTGAAATTTCACCTACAATTCGAATATTATTTCTAGAACCTTGTGATACTAAATTTCCACCGGAAAGTGTCATATTTTCATATTTCACAGCGTTTTGAATATCATCAAAACTAACTTTTGCAGCACTCATTTTGAAAACATCAATGGCAATTTCAACTTCTTTGTCATCAACACCTAAAATATCTACTTTTTTAACTTCGCTTACATTTTCAATTTCATCTTGCAAATATTCACCATATTTTTTTAGTTGTTGGGTTGTGTAATTTCCCTTTAGATTGATGTTTAGAATTGGTACTTCTTCCGAAATATTAATATTGAAAACATTCGGTTCAACTTTGCTTCCATTGTCTAAATTTGGCCAATCTGTTTTTGCTTTCGATTGATCAACTTTGTCTTTTATTAAAACTTTCGCTTCTTCAATCGTAACTTTTTGTTCAAATTCTATTACAATCATTCCATAATCTTGAAAAGAACTTGACGTAACTTTTTCAACACCAGAAATGTTTTTAAACTGATCTTCAAGAGGTTTAATAACCAATTTTTCTACATCTTCAGATGAGTTTCCTGGAAAAATTGACGATACAAATATTTTATTTTCTAGAATTTCAGGAAAATCTTCTCTTGGCATATTGATGTACGCCATGGTTCCCATTACAATGATAATGAGCGTCAGAATGTAAACAGTGATGCGGTTGTCGACAGCCCATGATGATATGCCGAATTCGTGATTTTTATGTTCCATATTTTTGTTATAGGTTGTAAGTTGTATGTTGTAAGTTGATCAACTTGCAACATACAACTTACAAAAAATTAGAAATTTAATTTTGTTCCTTCTGCAATAGTATTTAAACCCTCGGTCACAATAACATCTTTAACTTTTAATCCTGAAAGAATTTCGGTCACATTCCCAGATGATTGTCCGGTTGTGATGGCAACTTTTTTGGAAATTGCTGTTTTTCCATTGCTATTTTCTGCTACGTAAACATATTTTGTTCCGTCACCATTAGATAAAATTACGTTTGTTGGAACTACAATAGCGTTTTTCTTAGTATAATCTATAATTTGCAATTTGGCAACTTGATTTGGTCGTAATAAATTTTGTGGATTTGGAACAGAAACTTCTATGCCAAAACTTCTGTTCGACGGATTGATATTGCTTCCAACCTGACGCACGCGACCCAAATAGTTTTTACCTAAACTTGCCAAAGAAACGTTTACTGTAGAACCTACTTTCAACTTACCAATGTAGGTTTCTGGAACTTCTGTGGTAATGTACATATTGGAAAGATTTACAATTCTCATCAAGCCTTGAGCACTTGGCGCAACAATCTGACCTCTTTCTACAAAAACTTCATCAATAACACCGTTAAAAGGAGCTGTAATTAATGTTTTAGCCAATTGGGCTTTCATCTGCAATACCGATTTTTGTAAACCAACCATTTGAGTTTGTGCTTGTAGGAATTGAATTTCTGAACCAATTTTTTGATCCCAAAGATTTTTTTGACGCTCAAAAGTAGTTTTTGCCAAATTATATTGATTTTCAATAGATGCTAATTGCTGACCCATTCCGCCATCGTCGGTTCTAGCCAAAACTTGCCCTTTTGAAACACGTTGCCCAGCTTTCACATTTAGTGCTACCAAATTTCCAGGCATTTCAGGCTGAATTAAAATGTTTTGTTTGGTATCTACATTTCCTTGCACTTCCAAATAATGATTGAAGATGGTGTCTTTTAAAGTCAATACAGAAACCAGTGCTTCTTCTGCTTTTTTGGTGTCGAGAGTTGCCAAAGCAGCATCCAATTTTGATATGTCAGCTTGCAATAAATCTCTTTTAGCTTTTATGTTTATTACATTTTTTGATTCAACTAATGCATCGATGTTGGTATTATCCTCTTTTTTTCCGCAAGAGAAAATAAGCATTGAAAGGGTCGTGATTATAAATATTTTTTTCATTCGGAATAAATTTATATTAGTTTTTATTTGTTATTTTTTCTAAAGCTGCTCTATTATTTATTACATCGACCATAGATTGCAAATAGTTTTGTTGGTTGGAATATAACTGTCTTTGAGCTTCGCTTAGTTCGAAACTGGTCGATAATCCTTCTTTAAATTTTATTTGTTGTTTCTTTTCGATACGCTCGGCTAAGTTCAAATTGCTTTTGGCGGTTTCATATTCCTCGATACTAAAATCAAAATCGCTTTTTGCTTTTTGAAATTGAAGTTTCAGCATTTGTTCTGTTTCAGTTAGCTCCGTTTGGGCTTTCTGAAATTCAATTTTGGCTTGTTGAGTTTTGGCATTTCTACCGAAGCTTGAGAAAATAGGCACATTCAAACGAACACCAACATTTGAATAATTAAACCATTTCTGATTGCTTTCAAACATTGAAAATGTATTTCCAAATGTATTGTAACCAAAGTTTACATTTGCACCAAGCGATGGCAATGCTTTACTTTTTTCTAATTTTAATAATAATTTTTTCTGAGTTACCAGACTTGAACTTATTTGATAATCTATTGAATTCGTGACGTTAAATTCATTGCTTTGTAAAACAGATTGTAAATTATTTTTTGATAATGTATCGAGATTTTCAGAGAGTTTGAGCTCATCATTAATCTCAATACCCAAATTTATTTTAAGCATATTCAATGAAACTTCTCTCAATCGTTTTACGTTTTTTAAATTACTTTTCACCGAAGCTAGCGTAATTGAAATTTGCTCCACACTTTCCTCTTCACCCAAACCATTTTTATAAATTTGATTTGCATCAAGGTAATTTTTCTCCAAAACAGTTTGATTTCTTTCAAGTACTTTTATACTTTCTTCTGCCAAAAGTACACTTCCGTAGGAGTTGGTCACCATGGCTCTAATTTCAGAATCTGTTTTCTTTTTGGCATTTTCAAAAAATTCCAAATAGGCTTTGGATGCCTGTAAAGCTACAATGTACGAACCATCAAAGATAAGTTGACTTAGTGATAGTTTGGAATCCATGGTATTGAAAGTTCCAAATGTCAATAATACAGGAGTTCCTCCAAAATCTATGATGTTACTTTGCAATTTAAATGCATTTTGGTAGTCTACAGTTCCATTTATTTGCGGTAAACCATTAGCTGTTGTTTCCCATTTTTTTTGTCTAGAAATTTCAATGTCTCTTCCAGCATTTATAGCGGTGTAGTTGTATTGTAGCGCGTGTTCAATAGCTTCATTGAGGGAGAAATTGTAGCGCTGTGGTGTAGTTTGTTGCGCATTTGTTACATTAAATGCAACAAGTAGCAATAAAATTAAGGTCAGTTTTCTCATTGATTGATGTTTATATGTTATGATTTATTAGTTGTTTTTCTAGTTCTTTAATTCCTTCTGGCGTTGCAATCGCCCTTGTGTGATACTCTAACGCTTGAAGTTCTAGTTTCGAAGCATCTTTTTCTAAAACCGTGGTTTCATTAATGCTAAAAATTAGGGTGTAATAAAATTTAACATACGATTCAACTTCAATATCTTTTCTATACAAACCTTGATCTATTCCTTTTAAAATATTTTGGCGGAAACATTCTGTACAAACTTCTGTTTCTTGTGTTATAACTTTTTCATAAATAGTAGGGTAATGTTTTTTGAGTTGGTACAATGGCGATTTATCAGCTACTTTAAACATTTCCACAAACATGTTTCGGATGTTGAAATTTTCTTGAATGGCATTTTTACTATTTGCCATGATTTCATTCATTCCATTGTTTATTTTTTCGTGGAATACATTATTTCCTTCTTCAATTAGCACTTCTTTGTTTGTAAAAAACTTATAAATAGTCTTTTTTGAAATACACATTTCGCAGGCTATGTCGTCCATAGTTACACTCTTGAAACCTAGTTTCAGGAACATTTCTGTGGCTTTACTTATTATTTTATCTTTCATTGTATTAACAAATTCTTGGCAAATATAGAATGGAAACTTTGAAAACCAAAATAGTTTCCAAAGTATTTACATAAATTTAACATAAAGGAAAAATTAAAAAGTTTAAAGTTTCAGGTTTCAAGTTTTTTGAGTTACTTTGTCAAACTTGAAACCTGAAACTTTAAACTCAGAATTAATGCACTCCATTTACCAATACCAAGAATTCATTTCAGAATATTTAAACTCTCAATACGAAACCAAAGAACCTAGAAATTTGTATGAACCCATACATTATATATTAGGACTTGGCGGAAAACGGATGCGTCCAGTTTTAACTTTAATGAGTGCTGAGGTATTTGATGCAGATTATAAAAAAGCACTCCCTGCGGCTTTGGCGGTTGAGGTTTTTCATAATTTTTCGTTGGTTCATGATGATATTATGGACGATGCGCCACT
>NZ_JANLVD010000160.1:0-3722 GCF_031363805.1 Flavobacterium sp.
CAACAGCTTGGAACATGAAGAAAATGATGGAAATATTGAAACAGAAAATAATTTTCTATTTTTACCAATCGCAAATTTTCCTGTTTTACAGTTCTATTTTTAAAAATAAATTAGAAAGACGGTTTTGTTAAGGTGCGACTAGATAAAAAAGATAAGTTTATAGCAGATAAAGTATTTGTCACTTTAAATTTGGCGAATATATCAAGAAGTAAAGGTGGCGATTATTTTTACCAAAACTGGTTTGTAGATGTGGAGGTTTTGGAAACCAAAGCGCATGTATTTAGCAAAACTGTTGATGTTGATGTGAGTGTGTTGAAAGTGGATGTTCCGGATAATGAGACTAAGGTGAAGCTTGGGAAAGCAGATGCAATTATTAATTGTGAAGGGAAATTTTGCATCAAAAAAGGCGATAAGAGTGAATTAATTCGAGAAATCAACATACGATTGGCAGGTTTTGGCGGGAATGTACCTACTGATGAATTTACAGATCGTACAGAAAAAATGGTGAAGCAGTTTCAGAAAGATTATATGAAAGTTCCTGAGACTGGGAAGGTTTGTGGGAATGTTTTAAAGGCAATCGATGATTTCCAAATTAAACATGTAATTGATATTAACCAGGCAAAATGTCCATGTGGAAAATGTACTGGATTTGATAATGGTAAAAATGCAGACGAAAAAGGGAATTCAAAAATTCTTGAAATGTACAGAAAATATGAGTATCCTGGAATGCATAGAACAATATTATGGACACAAAGAGCAATTCAATTTTATTTGGCAAATCAAGAAAAAGATAGGAAATTAACAGTTGGAGTGCTTTTCTCTGGCTATCGTTGTACTATAAATAACCAACAGAAAGGCAGGAAAAGTACAAATCATATGGGCAAAGCATCAGATTTACATATATATGGAGGTACAGGCGATAGGGAGAAAAATGCAAATGCGGTAAGAGATGTTTTGGTAAAATATTCAGGTGCAAAATATAGATGGAATGATAAAAATGTTATTGCTTTAGAAGCTGATAATAGAAATGGTACTGCATCAGATTTTAAAGCATCTACATGGGTTCATTACGATGTAAGAACTTTTGAACTAAAATATCTAGAAGACAAGTATTTTGCCAAAACAATGGCAGATTGCAACGGAAAAAATATCGTGGCACTAGCTAGTGAATTGGGTTTTCAAAAAACTTGTTTGTGTAATCCTGCTAAAGCTGCTGCGGTTGATCCAACAACTACAAAACCAGCAACAACCTGTGAAGATAAATTCAAAAAAGTTGCACCAATTATTTTAAAACATGAAGGAGGCTATGTCAATGATCCAGATGATTCAGGTGGAGAAACTAATAAAGGAATTACAATAGGAACATTTAAATCATACGCAAAGGAAGATTTAGGAATTGAGCCTACATCAGAAAATCCAAAGAAATTAACTGATGAACAAGCCACTACTATTTACAGAAAACGATATTGGGAACCAAAAGGTTTTTGTAAAATTTTGGATGATAAGGTTAGTTTAATGATTTATGATTGGACAATAACATCTGGGGGAGCTGTAAAACAGGTTCAAAAACTATTAAAAAGTGATTTTGCTCAAAATATATCTGATGATGGCGGTATGGGGTCAAAAACAATTGATGCAATAAATAATGTTGAAGATCAAGCCAAACTTTTAAAAAGAATAGGAGAAATAAGAAAAGAATATTATACTAATCTTGCAATTAAAGATGGTGTGCACACTAAAAACTACAAGTTTTTAGCTGGGTGGCATAGCAGAGTTGATGATTGCTTATAACATTAAATTTAAATTATGCTTAAAACATTCAATTTTTTAACAATCGCTTTTTTATATCTATTTTCATTGTGTAATAATACTGATAACAAGATTCAAAAAAGTCAGGATACAAGTTTTACTAAAAATATAGAAAAGGTAAATTTTTCGGGTACTTGGAATTACGAATTTAATTCAGATGAAAATGAACTTCTGAATAAAACATTTGAGTTAAATTTGGTTCAGAATAATGATATCATAAAAGGACAATATTGTGCAGTTGCGAAAGGTGGTCGAAAAATTGACTGTAACGACAATAAGTCTTTTAATATTACTGGCAAAATAAAAGACAAGATTGCTTACGTAGATTTTACAGGTTTTTATGATCCTAAATCGAAAGGAAAAGCTAAACTTTATTTTGATAATGGGAATTTAGTCTGGGAAATTTTAAGTGTGAAAGGCGAAGTTTATGCTCCAAAAAAAGTTATCTTAAAAAATGATAGCAAAGCAAAAAATAGCATAGAAGGATTGTATGTTTTAAAATCCTGTGAGAATTCAAGATTTAAAGTTAAAATAGAAAAAAAGGATTCAGATTTTTTTTATTTTGTATTTGATAAAAACAAAATAATATTAAAAGGAAAAGCTTCAATAACAAAAAATCAAATTTCACTAGGTAAAATGGGTGGCGAATTATCTGAAAACACATTAGTTATTCAAAATACTGGAAATTCGATGAATGAGTATAATCATTTCACACAATGCGATGAAAAATATTTGTCCTTTATAAAAAATTAAAAATTTAATAATAAATAAAAAATGATTACAAAAAGTTTAAAATTCTTGACAATAATATTATTTGTAGTTTCTTGTAAAGATGCAAAAAACGAGAAAAATCAAGAAATAAATACAAAAAAAGAAGTTACTAATAATGTTATAGATTCAACTAAATCAACTCCAAAAATAAGTGATGAAGTTGTAATTTCAGATAATTTATTTAAAACCCTACTTCCAACCTCTTATAGAATTGATAAAAATGATGATCCTACAAAAGATTTATCGAAGGATTGGTTTGACTTATTTGAAAAGGATGGAAGTTATTATTTAGAAAAAGCAGCATTTACCATATCAAAAGGCTATGACGAATGTGTTGGAACAGAAACTAAAGCCATCGAGACCAAGAAAAATACCATATTGCTTTTAGATTATAAAAAACTGACTACTGGCAAAGTTGATAATTTACTAATCAGTAAAAAACATATTTGGCCTAAAGAAAATGTAACGTTTGATTTTAAAAATACAACTTATACACTAAGAGGTGTTGGTGATATAAAAAATACTGAAAACAGAACCAACGATAAAGATGAAAATGAAATTTGGCACACAGTAGAAAACTATGAACTATACCTAAAAACATCCGATACAGATGAGCAATTAGTAATATCGGAAAACAATTTTAGCGACACTTTTGTAGTTTTAATTTTTGTAGGTGATATTGACAGAGACGGCAAATTAGATTTTATTTTTGAAGCTAACAGAAATTACGAAGAAAAAAGAGTAATTTTATTTTTATCATCCGAAGCAGAGGAAAATAAGATTATTAAAAAAGTTTCTGAAATAAGTGTACAATTTGATTGTTAACGATACATTAAATCTAGAGAAATAGTAAAAGATAACTTAATTGAATTATTTAAAAAAATAAATTTAAAAAACGGCTTATAAGCCGTTTTGTTCTTTGAAATATAAATGTAATATATTACGGCTACTGCCCCAAATTGTAGCGACAGCCCCGAAATTTCAAAAGCTATTTTTTCTACGAGCAACAGAGCGACCAAAGGAAGCTCCTGTTGCGAGCATAGAAAAAAAGCTTTTGAGACGAGGGCTAGAGCGAAAAGTTGGAATAGGCACGAAAAAGAAAATTGTATTGGCAAAATGTAATTGTTATAAACATTTCATTT
>NZ_JANLVD010000261.1:0-28772 GCF_031363805.1 Flavobacterium sp.
CCAAGACTACCCACCAAAAGCGCATAATTTTCTAGCTGAATAATCACATAAATAAAAGTATATAATGCAGTAAGTGAAAGCCCAATAAAACTTGCAAATTTTCGGTTTTGTAATATCGAAATCGAGTATAAAGTGATCATTGCAATTACCGAAATTCCTGCAATTAAATACGCCAATGCAAAACTAGAATGCTCTGTAATGGAAATTAGAAGCGTGTAAAACATAATGAGTGCCAACCCAATCATAGAATATTGAAAAATATGAATGTTTATTTTACTCACAGATTGTATCAAGAAGAACACCAGAAATGTAAGTCCAATCACTAAAAACCCATATTTTGAGGCACGCTCATTCTGCTGATATTCATCAACGGTTTCAATAAGTTTTACACCAAATGTATATTCATTTAAATTTGGAAGTTTTGAAACATATTGTTGGGAAAAGGAACGGTTAATATCTAAAATTTTCCAATCGGCGTGAAAACCTTTTTTGTCAATTTTTTTGGTCGTGTCGTTGGCAGCAAAAGTACCTTCAAAACTTGGAGATTCCCAATCTGAATCAATGTTTACAAGCGTAGTTTTTCCAACAGGAATAAATTTTACACTATTGCTACCATTGTATTTCATATTAAAATTAAAATTAATTTTTTCAGAATTCACTAATGATTTATAATCGAATATAGAAGTTTCTAATGTTCCATATGTGGTATCTTCATCAGATTTTGATTCAAATTCTAAAGATTGATTGTTCAATTTAATATTCAAATCACTCTTAATACTTTTCAAATTGGTGGTTTTTACAATAATCGATGCTTTATCCCAAAGCATATCGGTTTCAGCAATTCCTAATTTTTCGATATTTGGTTTTGAAAAATAACCTTCAAAATTCATATTGGCAGAAAAAACCACATTATTGTAAATGCCTCTTTTGAGAGATGTATTTTTCTTAATATTTGATTTATTGATTAATTTTTCTGGGAAAAAATAAGCATAATCAATAATTGATTTTCTTTCAATAGTAACCACATTGGTTTTTGGATTGGTCACATTATATTCCTCATAAGTTTTGTATGGCACTTTCATAATTGGACCGTAGAAATAAACATCTTTTCCCCAAAGTTGCGATACTTCAGAAACTACTTCTTGCTTGCGTTGTGAACGTTCTTGAATTAAATCTTGTACAAAAACCAGCGGAATTAGCAAGATTAAGGTGAGCAAACCTACCATAATCATCTTGGCGGTTGTAGATTGAAAAAAAGAATTTTTCTGTGCATTGTTTTCTGTTTGATTTTCCATTTTTAATTAGATTTAGTGTTAAAGATTATTTTTTTTGATGTATAGAATAAATAGATTAGAATTCCGAAATGAAGTGAAAAAAGTATGGTTTTGGTAGTTATTAATTGTAAACCAATATCTAGAAACAAATGCTTTGGATTAGTTAATACATCCCAACTGTTGTATCGTAATATTCGACCGAGATAAATACCAAATCCACACAAAAAGCATATTGTTGGGATGATTATAAATAGTATTTTTTCATTGTAAAATATTAATAGAAACTTTTCAAATTCTAGTATAGATTGCATTCCTAAAAAAAATCCAACAAAGGCAAAGGAACTTATAAGCGATAAATCATACCAAAAAGTTGATGAATCCGATAGAGAAAGATGTATTAAATCGGTTATGATGTAAAAGCTGTTTGGTAAAAATGCTAACCAAATGCCAACTATTAAATAAATTTTTATTTTATTTTTTCTAATATTTTCTTGTGTTCTTAAATATATCATTAATACATATGGAATTATGGCTAAGAACAAATTCCAAATCAGAAAAAATAAATATATATTTTGAGTAATTGTTGCTCTAATAATTAATAAGAATAAACAATAAATACACATGATTAATATTGCAATATTAATTTTCTTATTGTTATTAAAAAGGCGTATTATAATTTTCATAATTATTTAATTTTAAAAGTTTCTTGAATTTTTATTACTGGTATATGAAGCATTTTCGAATGATCGATGTAATGAAATTTGAGAGCCTTTTTGCCTCGACAGTATTCATTTATAAAATATTTAATTTCAGTAGGGTAGAAGCACGTTCCAGAAATAATAACTAGGTACAAATACAAACTTCGTTTGCCATTTCCGTACAAATAATATTGCATTCCAATTTCTTCTTTTACAGAAATTCCAGTATTGGTTAGTACATGAATGACATCGTGATCTTCTAGTTTCGGCTGCATGTCGAAATTGTATTTGATTAAAAAGCAACCCAAATGAAAACCCAAACTTTCTTTTGGTAATGCAAGCAATTCTTTTTTTGAAATTGCCCATGGTTCGTTTTTCTTCAAGAATTTCTGATATGGTTTTTTGCTCCATTCATACATTTTTTCGATAAATAAATCTTTCATATTTTGATTTTAATGATTAAAAGTACTTTGAATTTCAAAGTTAAAGAATAAAAAAATATATTACTTTTTTTGAATCAGTTTTTCCAACGCTTCAATGTGTTCTGCAAAGGCTTTTCGACCTTCTTTGGAAGCAAAATAACTTGTATTGGGTTTTTTGCCAATAAATTGTTTTTCTATAACAATGTAATTTTCAAGTTCCAATGCTTTGGTATGCGAAGCCAAATTGCCATCGGTCACACCCAATAGTTCTTTCAAAGTATTAAAATCAGCCGATTCATTGACCATTAAAACCGACATGATTCCAAGCCGAATTCGATTGTCAAAAGCTTTGTTAATATTTTGGATAATGTTTTTCAATTTTTAATAAGTATCAATAATAGTTTCAACAATTTTTGAGTCAACTATTTGGGAAGGTGATACAACATCTTCTTCCAAAGGAACATTGTTTCCATATCTTTCTTTCAAAATTGCTTCAACTGTTTTATTTTTCAAATTGAAATTCTTTAATTTTTCTAATGGACACAATTCAATTCCTGCACCATTTTTATAAATTTTCCATAACAATTCTGAACAGTAAATTTTATTATCTGACCATTCAAAATACAAATCGTAATTTTTATTCATTAACTGGTTCCCATAATCCTTCATTTTTTTTAAAGTTGAAACACTCAAAATTGTGGAAGCATTTTTCAATCTTTTTACTACATAATCGTTGTTTTCGCCATGTGTAATCCAATCTTCAAATTTGGTTAATTTTACTGGTTGCACCGCTTCATACACAAATTTTTCACCATTAATAATATAGATGATTCCGCAATGTGAAAATTTTGAATTTGTAGCAATTCTCACTGCTTCGCACTGGCTAGATTGCGAGGTCTGGAAAATCATATCACCATCTTTCAAAATTTTTAAATCTGGTTTAGCAGTTTCATTTTTTGAGTAGTTTTTCTTCTCAAAAATAAAATTGGTAATTCTCAAGGCAAAATAAAAACTTATTCCAAGGGTTACAATTGCGAAAATTATTTTAGTTGCTTTCATTTTTTATAGCTAAAAATCTTATATCTAAAGTCTAATATCTCTTACTTCCTATCGTATTTAAAATACATAATACTTCCATATAAAATATGGCAAACACCAAATCCTAAAGCCCAAAATAGCAATCCATAGCCTAAAAACCAAGTAGATAATAATCCAAGTAAAATCATGGTTATGCCCAAATATCGAACGTCGCCCAAAGTATATTTACTAGCATTCACGCATCCGAGTCCATAAAAAATCAAAGTCAATGGCGCAATTAAGCCTAGAATTTCTTTTTCAATTAAATAAATTATAAAAAAACCACCTGTGGCAAGCGGAATCAGAAAGTTAATTAAAAGCCTTTTTGAAGCTATATTCCAAACTTTATCATTGGTTTTGCTTGCTTTTCTGATACTCAAAACAATTCCTGTTATTAATGAAATGATAATTACTATGATAGCAATGCAAAATAACCTAATAACAGCAGCTTCCGATATAATTAAATTTTTGTAACCACCAAGAGTTGAAGTGTCAAAATAAATTGTTTTATAAGCAAAATACGCACCTATTAAACAATAAATTCCAGCCAATACGCCAGATAATCCGCTTAAAGATATAAATCTCGATGATTGATTCATCATTTGTTTAATATCTTGAATGTCTTTTAAATAATCTTTTGAATCCATTTTTAAAGTACTTTGAATTGCAAAGTTAAATATTTTTTTAAGCTAACCTAATTTTTTTTCGTTTATTTTTAACTGAGAATATGCAATTTGGTAAAACTGAACAAAAATGTAATATCGAGAAAGGAAATATAAAATCACGACAATCAATTAAATCTAACAAATCTTCGGCTAGAAAAAATAAAATTAATTTACAACACAAGGATATTGTAAAATATTCCAAAAGTTAAAAAATTGCATCAATAAAAAAGAGAGCAATTTACAAATAATTATAACCTGAAAATACCACCAAAAGCAATGGTTTTTTCAAAAAATAAGATTTCTTGCTTGGCTTTATCACTAGTGTCAAAAGTGGTTCGAATATTAGTCATACCAATATAACCTCCTTTTAATTCGGTTTGAATAAAAAAGTATTTAAAAAAGGTAAAATTCAAACCCAATTTTGCCGAAACTCCAAAACCTGCCACATTATAATCGTCGTGTCTTTCTTTTCCTAGTAAGCTTGAATCTGTTCGTGGATACAAAAATCCTGAACCCAAACCTTCAGTCAAATTCAATTGAAATTTATCAATATTTGGCAGTTTTAATAAGTACGAAATATCATCCAATCTTGCAAATTCCACATGTACATAATTTAAACCATCGGTATGTTCAAGCTTCAAAAACGATTCGCTTAAAACTGTCGGCGAATTATTATAAACGCCATTGTATACAGATCCAACCTCACTTGCAGGCAAATTTATGGATCCATTTATATTCACCGTTTGATTTTGTTTTACCACATATTTCATATGATCTACACCCAACGAAATGCTATATTTATCCGAAATAAAATAGCCAAATCTTAAATTAGTTTGCGGAATCGTCATTCTCGACGGATTCAAATAATCAATATGCCAACCTTTTGGTTTGTCGTGCGCTGTGGCATTTTCGACAGTAAAATCATAATTTTTTCCTGTATAATGAACATCCGATTTTGCATAAACATCGCGATTTCCGCCCCAAAAAATAAAAAATTTCCCTTTGTTGTGCGCAGTATATTTTTCGGCAACCAAAGGTATTTCTTGTGAAAATCCTAAAAAATTTTGTACTAAAATAAAAAGTATAAGTATTTTTTTCATTGTATTTTTTTTGAAGCTATTCCTGCTATCGTTTCAAATCCTCGTCAAAAAACTTTTTTTCTAACGGCATAAAAAGAGCTTCCTTTGGTCGCTTTTTTCTACCCAGAAAAAATAGTTTTTTTCCTGTGGGTTTTCCACTCTATCAGGGCTAAACCAACATTTCGTTAAAATTTATTTATAGTTTGTCTTATGGCAACTAGCTTGGTCATTAAACCTTCAAAATAGTCTAAATGTAGCATATTTGCGCCATCACTTTTGGCATTTGCAGGATCAAAATGAGTTTCAATAAAAATGCCATCCACGCCAACTGCAATACCAGCTTTTGCTATAGTTTCTATCATATCTGGTCTACCACCAGTTACACCAGCTATTTGATTGGGTTGTTGCAAAGAATGGGTTACATCTAGAACCGTAGTTGCCATAGTTTGCATGGTTGGAATTCCTCTAAAATCAACAATCATATCTTGATAACCAAACATGGAACCTCTATCGGTAACCATTACATTTTCGTTATGACAATCCAAAACCTTTTGAACCGCATGTTTCATACTTTCTGGGCTCATAAATTGTCCTTTTTTCAAATTCACAGTTTTTCCAGTATTTGCCGCAGCAACAACTAAGTCGGTCTGACGAACTAAAAAAGCAGGAATTTGTAAAATATCTACATATTCGGCAGCCATTGCAGCATCTTCATTGGTATGAATATCTGTTACAGTTGGAATATTGAACGTTTCCGAAACTTTACGTAATATTTTCAATGCTTTTTCATCACCAATTCCTGAGAAACTATCAATTCTAGAACGATTAGCTTTTTTAAATGAACCTTTGAAAACATAAGGAATCTTTAGTTTATCTGTAATTCCAACCAATTTTTCAGCAATTCGCATGGCCATTTCTTCACCTTCTATTGCACAAGGTCCTGCCAAAATAAAAAAATTGCCACTGTCTAAATGCTTTATATTGGGAATGTTTTGTAAATTCATGTGTCGAAAAAATTTTTGCAAAGATAATAAATATATGCTCTAATAATTAACTTAAGTTGCTGGTTAAATTTTTGATGAATTATAATGGGCAGCTTTTATCAATAACAATAAAAAATGTGTGTATAAGATTAATGCAATTAATTGTATTGAATACAGATTTTAGAAATTTCTTGAATTTTTAAAATCTGTGTTCAAAAGTCGCATCTTTTTAAATCAATATTCACAATTTATTTGTAATCTGGTTAACTAGGAACTTGAATTAATTAATGCATCATTTCAGATGGATCCATTTTTGATTTTCCTGTTTTCATGATTAAAACAATAGGAATACACAATAAAAATACAATACCCAAATACATGAAAATATCCATAAACGAGAGTACGCTGGCTTGTCTCATTACCTTTATTTCCAAAACTTGATTTGCTTTATCCATTGCCTGATTAAAAGTATAACCTTTTGCCATAAAGCCTTTTTGTAACATTGTTATTTGATTTTGAACCACAAATTTAGTTTTATCCAATTTTGAAACCAAATCAACACGATGTTGTTGACTAAAACGAGCAATAAATGTAGTAATAATTGCAATTCCAAATGAACCGCCCAATTGTCTCATCATTCCTGTAAAAGCAGCGCCATCGCCAATTTCTTTTCCTTTTAAAGTTGACAATGATAAACTTGTAATTGGCACAAATAACAATCCCAAACCTACACCGCGCAAAACAAGTGGCCAATACATAAATTCTTCGCCAGTATCGGGTGTAAGTATTCGACTCATCCAAAAAGTAAAAGCAAAAAAAGCTAGAAAACCTGCCGTAATCATGTATTTTTGAGAAACGCCCCGCTGTATCAATTTACCCACAATTGGCATCATAAATCCAGTCATTAATGAACTAGGAATAAGCAATAAACCAGCATCTGTTGCCGACCATCTTAACACCGATTGGGTATAAATTGGAATCAAAAATGTAGAAGCATATAATCCAAATCCAAGAATAAAGGCCATAATAGTTCCTACACGTAAATTGGTATCTCTAAAAACTTTTAAATTTACTATAGGATATTTATAAGTCATTTCTCTTTGAAGAAATAAAACGAATCCAAAAAGACTTATCAAACTTAAAGTTATTATTGTATTATTATTGAACCAGTCGTCCTGCTGACCATGTTCTAAAACATATTGTAAGGAACCAATAAATGCAGATAAGTAAAAAATACCAAGCCAATCAACTTGAGACGCTTTCAATTTTTCTCCATACTTTGGACTTTTCACATACAAAATGGTCAAAACTGTAGCAATAATTCCCAAAGGAACATTAATATAAAAAATGTACGGCCAGGAATAATTATCTGTAATATAGCCACCCAAAGGCGGACCTAAAGTTGGTCCCATAATTACTCCCATTCCATATATAGCTTGCGCCATTCCTCGTTTCGCAATGGGATAACTTTCGGTAAGCATGGTTTGCGCCGTAACCAAAAGCGCTCCGCCACCCAAACCTTGTATGAATCTAAAAATAACCAATTCCCAAATATTGGTAGCATTGCCACACATGAATGAGGCAACTGTAAATATGATAATTGAAGCTGTGAAATAATTGCGTCTTCCAAATTGTTGCGACAACCAACTCGTCATTGGAATTATAATTACATTAGCAATAGCATAAGCAGTAATCACCCAAGCAACATCTGTTAAAGTGGCTCCCAAACTTCCACGCATGTTGTTCAATGCTACATTGACAATGGTAGTATCAACAATTTCAAGAAGAGAACAAAGTACAGCAATCACGGTAATTATTACCCTACGAAAACCATATTCTACCAAAGCATCTGGATCGTTTTGAATCATATTATTTGTTATAGGTTGTAAGTTGTAGGTTATAAATTTTTAGAATAATTTGAAAACATAGAACCTATAACTTACAACTATTTTAGGTTTACATCAACTTCGGCATTCATTCCTGATCGTAAAAGTTGGAGTTTATTTTTATCGTTTTTAGCGGAAAAAACAATTTTTACAGGAATTCTTTGTACTGTTTTTACAAAATTTCCAGTAGCATTATCTGGAGGCAAAATAGAAAATTGAGAACCAGTAGCTGGAGAAAAAGAAGCCAGTTTGCCCATAAATTCCTCTCCGCCAAAAGCATCAATTTTAATATTCACATCTTGACCAATTTTCATTTTGCTAAGTTGTGTTTCCTTAAAATTCCCTATAACCCAAACTTCAGAATTATTAATTAAAAAGAACAATGATTGTCCTTGTTGAACCAACTGTCCAGGCTGAATATCTATTCTAGAAACTTGTCCATCTACAGAAGCCTTAACTACAGTATAATCCAAATTCAGGTTGGCAGCATCCAACATAGCTTTGGCGCGAGAAATATTTGCTGAAGTTACCTTTGTTTGTTTTGATGAAACAATAGTACGTGATTGCAGTACATTTTTTTGATAAGCACTTGCTTTTTGTTGGTCTTTTAAAATATTCAATTGGCTTTGCGCTTCAAGTTTGGTTGCTTCGGCTTGCTCAAATTGTTGCTTGGTTATTGAATGGTTTTTATATAAATTATTGTAACGTTCAAAATCTGCTGTGGCACGACCCAAACGAATTTTTGCACTTTCAATATTGCCGTTGGCAGTTGAAATATTTGCTTCTGAAACCGAAACATTTGCATTTGCGGTGCCAATTTCAGATTTTGAAACTTCGTATCCACTTTCGGCTACAGCCAAACCAGCCTTGGCATCTTCTACTTTTATCAAATAATCTTTATTGTCAATTATAAAAAGGGTATCTCCTTTTTTTACAAAATCGTTGTCTTTTACAAAAACTTTCGAAATATACCCAGAAACTTTGGGTATAATTGGATTCATATTCTTCTGTACCTGAGCATCATCTGTTGTTTCATGGGATTGCGAATGAACATATTTTGTAATTCCATAAGCCAATCCAGCCAAAATTATAATGGGAAGAATAATTTTCATTTTATTCTTTTTCGGTTTTATCTCTGTAGTATTTTCCATTTTATTTATTTGATAAGTTAAATGACGATATTAATAATCCTGAAGCTGACTGCATTTCATAATATTTAAGAAATGAATTGGCGCGAGAAAGTGCATAATTTAATTTAGAATTTAATTGCTCAACATCTGCTTCCAAAAGATCATTTGTTGTAGCCAAACCATTATCATATTTGTCTTTCAATATACGATAATTTTCACTAGCTTGACCTACAGCTTCTGCATATACGATATTTTGCTTCAATGTTAAATTGTAATTTTCTGAAGCATTTTGAACTTGAATCTTAATATTTTCATATAAAATTTCTTGTGATTGTTTGGTTTCAGAAAGTTTATTTTTGGCTAATTTCACATCTTTACCAACTTTGAAAATCGAACTTAAATCGTAGTTAAAACCCAATCCAAAATTTAATGCATTTGTTACAGTTACCACATTTTGTAGTTGCAATGAAGCATAACCAGCTTTTAAAGCAATTTGAGGAAAATAGCCACTTTTAGCGATAGAAATATTATTTTCGCCTACTTTTTCAATAAATTTAAAGGCAGCCAAATCTTTTCTGTTTTTCAAGGCATCATCAAAATTTCGAGATATAAATTCTGATTTTCCATTATCAAACTGATGTTCGTTTATTCCAATTTTATAATCTTCAGGAAGTTTTAGCATTGTAATTAAATAATAATTCAAAACCGAAACATTTTTTTTCATTTCATCCAATGATAATTGAACTTTGGACAATTGCAATTTTGCTTTTAGCAAATCATTTCGAGCTATAACGCCATTTTTTTCTAAATCTGTAAAATCTGTAACACGTTGTTCTGCCGATTTAAGATTTTCAGAAATAAGTGTAACCGATTTTTGAGCTCGGTATAAGTTTGCATAGTATTCCACCACTTTCATTGCAATCTCTTCTTTGGTTTGTAGTGATTTAGATGCTTCAGCTTGGTATAAATTTTCGGTAGCTTTTATCGAATTCTGAATTTTAAATCCTGAAAATAAAGGCAAATTTACGTTGGCTTGACCAATAAGTAACTCATTAACCACAGGAGAAGACTTAGCATTTGGATTTGAATTTTTCAAATCAACTTTTGCACCCGTTAATCTCAAATATTGTCCAGAAATTTTAAAATCAGGATATTGAATATTTCGCGCAATGTTCACTTCCAATTTTTTGGTTTCTATTTTTGTATTTGCCAAAATAGCTTCGTTACTTTTCGTAATAGCCAAATTAATTGCCTCTTTAAGATTCAAAATAGTTTCTTGCGAAAACATATTGGTAAATCCAAATACCATAAATAATAAAATTATTTTTCTTTTAATTTGCATGTAATAACAATGATTTAATAGTTTGTTGAATATGATTAATTAACTCAAATTGTACGTAGTTTGTATGTTCTTTTTCCGATCCAAGATTCAAAATTTCACCAAAAAAAGGTTTGTTCATTTGAAAATAAAAATAAGTTCCTAATATGGTTGGAATAATCATGTGTATATTAATCTCTTTTTTAAAAATATGCTCAGATTGACCTTGTTGAATAATTTTTTCTAGCGTTTTAATATTGGTTTTTTTAACTTTAGTAAAAGATTCAAAATCCATAGCGCGCTTGTTTGAAGAAATTTCGAAAAGAAGAATATGATGAAAAGCTCTATTTTCATGTATACGTTGAATATAAAGAGCTATAAATTTTTCAATTTTTTCAACTGCAGTAATCTTTTCTTCAGGAATTGTTTCGAGTTTGTTTTTTAAATCGGATGTTCTATAAAAAATCAAACTTTCCAATAGCTTTTCTTTGGATCCGAAATAATACGAAACCATGGCCACATTAACATTTGCAGTTTTAGAAATTTCACGAATTGAAGTACCATCGAATCCTTTTTCCGAAAAAAGTTTCTCAGCTACTTGTAAAATATTAATTTGTTTATCGTTAAAAAGTTCCATTCAAAAATTAATTTCGCACGAAATTAAACAAATGTTTAAATTAAATGTTTGTTTAATTTTATTTAACAAATATTTAACGATTTTTTTAATAAAAAAAAGCTGCCCATTGGACAGCTTTATAAGTAAATACTAATTTTTTTATTGTAGATTTAAATATTCTTGATCAGACATTTCTCCTGAAGCTATTCTTCTTAATTCCTCAGCATGTAATTTAATCATGGTATCCATTTTTAAATCAAAATCTTGTGGTTTTGCCTGACGATAAGTTCCGTTCAAAACTCCTGCATAATAGTAAAAGAAGTTTGAATCAAAGGAAGAAGCACTCAATTTTGCATTGCCTGGATCGGCTAGTAAGAAACCCAAACGAACTGCAGATCTTCTTTGTGCTGGTGTACCATGATGACCTGGACTGTTCACGTTGTTGTCGCCAATAGCAAAAGCAGCATCATAAGCAGTTGCAATAGACGCAAATGTAGATTTACCATAACCTCTTCTTAGATAATATCCAGAAAATCCATCAGCTTCAAGTTCATTTGGTCTTGCGGTGCTTTCTGATACAGAAGGTAAACCAAAAGCATATTGTAGTTGGTGACCATATTCGTGAGCTAAAATCATAACATTGATTAAGTTAGAACTATCTCTATTGTAAGCCCATTTAAAAATAGCCTCACCAAAATAAATTTTGCCAGTACTATAAGAAATTGCATTAAATGTTGAGCTTGGAGTAGTTAAATCTCTTACAAAGCGGAAAGTTGGCGCACTTCTACCCCAAAATGAAGCTATTGTTGAATTTTGAGTTGTAATTAAACTTGAACCTGTTGTACTTCCTGAATTTGGCAAAGTTGTATATAAACTAGCAGCTGACGCCCAATTGTTGTCTACAAAACCGCATTCTTTGTTTAATGCAGATGGTTGTTCTACTGCTAAATTTTCTGGTGTAGCAATTTGGGTTTCTTCATTACTGCATGAGAATAGCATTCCTAATGCTAATGTTGCAAATGCAAAACCGATTTTTTTGGTTGATTTCATTTTTTAATAATTTTTTGGTTAATTTTTTGGATAATAAAGATGTAATGTTAAGAAATTATTATTAAATCACAATGTTTTATAAATTATATTTAATTAGTAAAAAATTCTGAATTGGATTATAATTGCATATAAATCGATAAAAAGCTATATTTTATCGATAAAATACACTTATTGTTGTTTAAATATATTAAAATTTTAACTTATATTTAACTTTTTATATTTCATTTTTGTTTATTAATCATTGCGAATCTTTCAACAAAACAATCTATAGCTTCATTATTTGTTAATGATTTAATAAAAGAACTGCCAACTATTGCGCCTTTGGCAAATTTTGTAGCTTGAGTAAATGTTTGCTTATCATTAATTCCAAATCCAACAATTTGTGGATTATTAAGTTTCATTTTATGTATCCTTTCAAAGTATTTTTCTTGTTCTATTCCAAAACCATCTGAATTCCCAGTTACCGATGCCGAAGAAACCATATATATAAATCCATTGGAAACTGAATCGATGTATCGAATTCTGCTTTCTGAAGTTTGTGGTGTGATTAGAAAAATGTTTATTAAACCATATTTTTCAAATATATCTTTATATTGTTCGTCATAAATATCAACTGGTAAATCAGGAAGAATTAATCCGTCGATGCCAATTTCTTGACATTTTTTGCAAAATGCTTCTACGCCATATTGTAACATTGGATTAAAATATCCCATAATTATCAAAGGAATTTTAACGCTTTCGCGGATGTTGGAAAGTTGCTCAAAAAGCAACTTGGTTGTCATTCCGTTTTGCAAAGCTTTGGTCGAACTTTTTTGAATGGTTGGACCATCGGCAAGTGGATCGCTAAATGGCAATCCAATTTCGATCATATCGACTCCAGATTTTTCTAAATCTTGTATGATTTGCACTGTGTCGTTTAGGTTTGGATATCCTGCCGAAAAATATATGGATAATATTTTTTTGTCTTCTTGGAGTTTTTGATTTATTCGGTTCATTTTATGTGTGTTATCCTAACAGGTTTTAAAAACCTGTTAGGTTTATTTAATATTAATTTTTGTAAATTTTAATACCTAACAGGTTTTTAAAACCTGTTAGGATAATAGTTATTTTTTTTCGCGTTAGGGATTGAAGCGGTATCCTTTTTTGTGGCTTTTTCAGCCACAAAAAAGATATAGCGGAAAGCCCGACGGCTTTTTCTGCCGTAACGCCCTACTATAATTTAAAATAATCTATATACGTATTCAAATCTTTGTCGCCACGACCCGAACAGTTAATAACCACAATATCAGTTGGTTTAAACTTCTTGACATCAAGAATTGCAAATGCGTGTGCAGTCTCAATAGCCGGAATTATGCCTTCGGTTTTGGATAGTTTGATGCCCCAATCCATAGCATCTTCGTCGGTAATGGCAATGAATTCTGCACGTTTGGTTTCGAATAAATGAGCGTGCATTGGACCAACTCCTGGATAATCTAAACCTGCAGAAATAGAATAAGGTTCAGTAATTTGACCATCAGGCGATTGCATTAATAAAGTTTTTGCACCGTGAATAATTCCGATTTTGCCCAATGCTGAAGTTGCGGCACTTTCGCCAGTATCGATGCCTTTTCCTGCAGCTTCGACCGAAATAATATTCACTTGTGGATTGTCCAGAAAATGATAGAAAGTTCCAGCAGCGTTGCTTCCGCCACCAACGCAAGCAATTACATAATCGGGATTTTCACGACCTTCTTTTTCGAGTAATTGGGTTTTTATTTCTTCGGAAATTACGGCTTGAAAACGCGCCACCATATCTGGATATGGGTGTGGACCAACTACTGAACCTATAATATAATAGGTGTTTTCTGGATTATTGATCCAATCTCGAATGGCTTCATTTGTAGCATCTTTCAAGGTTTTTGAGCCCGATGTTGCTGGTCGAACTTCGGCGCCAAGCATTTTCATTCGGGCTACATTTGGTGCTTGACGTTTGATATCGACTTCGCCCATATACACAATGCATTCCAAACCCATTAAGGCACAAACAGTTGCGGTTGCAACACCGTGTTGACCTGCTCCAGTTTCGGCAATAATTCGGGTTTTACCTAGTCGTTTTGCAACTAAAATTTGCCCAATCGTATTATTGACTTTGTGCGCGCCTGTGTGGCATAAATCTTCTCGTTTCAAGTAGACTTTGGTATTGTATTCTTTTGACAATCGCTCGGCAAAATAGAGTGGAGTAGGGCGACCTACATAGTCTTTTAGTAAATAATCGAATTCTGCTTGAAATGAAGGTTCTGCAGTTATTTTGAGATAATTTTGTCGTAATTCTTCGACATTTGGATAAAGCATTTCGGGGATATATGCGCCACCAAAATTTCCATAAAATCCTTTTTCGTTAACGTGATAGGTTGTTTTCATAATTTATTTTTTGGTATAGACGCGATTAATCGCGTCTCTACATAATTGTACATTTTTCAATCCTGATTCAATTTCGAATTTGCTGTTTACATCAATAGCGTAAATAGGTAAATTTAATTTTTTTATTTTTTCAATTTCTTCAATTCCAATGCCGCCTGAAAGAAATAATGGTTTCTTAGATTTGTATTTCTCTAATATTTGCCAATTGAAAGTGACTCCGTTTCCTCCGTGTAATTTTCCTTTGGTGTCGAAAAGGAAATAATCGCATGCATTTTCGTAACCATTTAATATTTCAAAATCAAAATCATCATCAACAGAAAAAACTTTTATAATTTCGATTTTATCTTGTTTAAGATTTTCGCAAAATTCTGGAGTTTCTTCACCGTGAAGTTGAATTAAATCTAAATCATATTTTTTGATCTTCCCATTAATTTCTTCCAAACTGGCATTTACAAAAACCCCAACTTTTTTAATTGATTTAGGAATTTCTAGAATTTCGCCATCAAAATAACGTGATGATTTTTTGTAGAATATAAAACCCAAATAATCTGGAAGTAATTGACTTACTTCAAAGATATTTTCGGGATATTTCATTCCGCAGATTTTTAGTTTCATATTTTTATTTTTTGCCACAGATTTCACAGATTATCGCGGATTTTTTATAAACTCAGTTGCTGCTAATCCAGCGTTTTCTGTTTTCATAAAATTCTCTCCAATTAAAAATCCTTTGTAGCCAAATGGTTTTAATTCTTGAATTGCTTCGATTGTTGAAATCCCGCTTTCGGAAACTTTCACAAACTCGTTCGGAATTTCATTTGCTAATTGTTTACTGAAATCTAAACTGACTTCGAATGTTTTTAGATTTCTGTTATTTACACCAATCATGTCAAGGCTTGGCATTATAGATTTTTGTAATTCTTCGATATTGTGAACTTCTAACAAAACTTCTAAACTTAATGCTTTTGCAAATTCAGATAAATGTTTTATTTCTTGCCGAGTTAAAACGGCTGCTATGAGTAAAATTAAATCGGCTCCGTGGGCTTTCGCTTCAAGAATTTGATATTCGTCCACAATAAATTCTTTTCGCAATAACGGAATATTTACCGATGCTCTTGCTAAAAGTAAATCGTCTAATGAACCTCCGAAATATTTTCCATCAGTAAGAACCGAAATTCCACAAACTCCAGCATTTTCATAACCTTTCACAACTTCTTCGACTGTAAATGAGTTGTTGATGTTTGGTTTTGATGGCGAACGGCGTTTGTGTTCTGCAATAATTCCTGAATTGCTGTTTCTTAAATTATTCGATAACGAAATTGTCTTTCTTTCGAACAAAACCGAATTTTCTAATTGCGAAATTGGAATGATTGATTTTTTGAGAATTACTTCTCTTCGTTTATCTATAATTATTCTATCTAAAATATTCATTTTTTATTTTTGTAAAAGAAACAAAGGTCTCAAAGATTTAAGTTATCTAAAGTATTACAATTGTTATTATTTGCTTAATTCTTTTAATTTATTCAGAGAAATCAATCCTTTTCCAGATGATAAACTTTCTTTTGCGAGTTCAAATCCTTGTTTGATATTTAAATTGTTTACGGTTGCAATCGCCACTCCAGCATTGGCACAAACTACATTATTTTGAGCTTCGGTTCCTTTTCCAGATAAGATATTGATGAATATTTGCGCCGATTCTTCAATCGTTTTTCCGCCTTGAATATCTGTTTGATTCAGTTTTTGCAATCCGAAATCTTCTGCCGAAAACATGCTTTCTTTGGTTTTAGAAATTGATTTCGTATTTCCAGTTAACGAAATTTCATCATAACCATCTAAACTGTGCAAAATATTGAAATTAGTATCGGTATTTTGGTACAAATAGGCATACATTCTGGCCAGTTCTAAACTAAAAACACCAACCAATTGGTTTTTCGGAAAACTCGGATTGACCATTGGTCCCAACATATTAAAGAAGGTTTTTACACCTAAATCTTTTCTAATTGGCGCAACATTTTTCATTGCTGGATGAAATAACGGAGCATGCAAAATACAAATTCCAGCTTGATCAATACATTTTTCGAGAAAACTGGAATCATTACTGAATTTCACTCCTAAATTTTCCATAACATTACTTGATCCTGAGATTGATGAAACTCCGTAATTTCCGTGTTTGGCAACTTTTATTCCCGCTCCAGCCGTTACAAATGCTGATAATGTCGAAATATTGAAGGTATCTTTTCCGTCGCCACCAGTGCCACATAAATCGATAGTATTGTAGGCTGATAAATCAATTTTGATGCACAATTCCAACAAGGCTTCTCTGAAACCCGAAAGTTCTTCGACGCTAATACTTCGCATCATATAAACAGTTAAAAAACTGGATATTTGACTGTGATTGTAACTTCCGTTTGAGATGTTGACTAACACGTTTTTGGCTTCTGATGAAGATAAAGTTTCGTGGTTGAATAGTCGGTTTAATATGTTTTTCATTTTTTATTTTGTATCGTAGAAACGTTGCACTGCAACGTTTAATAATTTTGGTGTTGCACTGCAACGTTTAATAATGTTGGTGTTGCACTGCAACGTTTAATAATTTTGGTGTTGCACTGCAACGTTTGAATTGTTTAGATGTTGCAGTGCAAAATCCAATTTGGTTTAGATGTTGCAGTGCAACATCTCTACGAATTAACCCAATTTTCTAAAATTTTCTTTCCGTTTGGTGTCAAAACACTTTCTGGGTGAAATTGAACGCCACGAACATCGAACTTGTTATGTTTTAACGACATAATTTGTCCGTTTTCATCGGTTGATGTAATGATTAAATCGTTTGGGAAATTTTCATTTGAAACCACCCACGAATGATAACGACCCACTTCAAATTCATTTGGTAAATCTTTAAAAAGAATAGCATCTGGATTAGTGATTTTAATTGTTGTAGCAACGCCGTGATATACTTTTTCTAGGTTTGTAAGGTTTCCTCCAAATACTTCTCCAATGGCTTGTTGACCTAAACAAACTCCCAAAATACTTTTGGTTGGCGCATAATTTTTGATCACTTCTTTCAATAATCCTGCTTCTTCTGGAATTCCTGGTCCTGGTGAAAGCAAAATTTTATCGAAGGGTTGCAACTCATCAATATCAAATTCGTCGTTACGAAAAACGGTAACTTGGCAATCTAAATCTTCGAGATAATGCACGAGATTGTAGGTAAAACTATCGTAATTGTCTATGACTACTATTTTTTTCATGTTTTTTGTCTTTAATCTTGCTTCTATTTTCTTGACTCTATTTTCTAAATTTTTTCTGCTATTTCCAATGCTTTATTTAATGCTCCTAATTTGTTATAAACCTCTTGCAATTCGTCTTCTTCGGTTGACGAATTTACGATTCCGGCTCCGGCTTGATAATGCAATTGATGATTTTTGCTCAAAAAAGTTCGAATCATAATGGCGTGATTGAAGTTTCCTTTAAAATCCATAAAACCTATTGCGCCACCATAAAAATCACGGTTTGTTTTTTCGTATTTTTCAATAAGTTGCATTGCTTTATGTTTTGGTGCGCCAGATAATGTTCCCGCAGGAAAAGTATCGGCTACGACTTGCATAGTTGTTGCTTTTTCGTGCAAATGTCCAGTGACTTTAGATACCAAATGAATTACATGTGAAAAAAACTGAACTTCGCAATAATTTTCGACTTTTACATTATTTCCATTGCGGCTCAAATCGTTTCGAGCCAAATCAACCAACATAACGTGTTCGGAATTTTCCTTTGGATCGTCTTGTAACTTTTTGGCTAAAATTGCATCTTGCTCATCGTTACCTGTTCGTTTGAAAGTTCCTGCAATTGGGTGAATTTCGGCTTTTCGGTTTTTGACAATTATTTGTGCTTCTGGCGATGAACCCATAATTTTGAAATTTCCGTAATCGAAAAAGAATAAATATGGACTAGGATTGATGCTTCGTAAAGCACGATACACATTGAATTCGTCACCTTTGAAATTTTGAGTAAATCTGCGAGACAAAACCAATTGAAAGACATCGCCACGCTGACAATGTTTTTTGGCTAATGCGACATTGGCTTTAAACTCATCATCAGATAGATTTGAAGTCGATTTTCCTTCATTTGCGTAGGCGTATGATGCAAAATTTCGAGATTGCAACAATTGTTCTATTTCTTGAATATTATTTTCATCATTTGTTGAATGACAAAAAATAAAGGCTTCGTTTTTGAAATGATTTATTGCGATGATGTTTTGATAAATAGCATAATACACTTCTGGAATTTCTAGATTATTTTCTTTTTTTGAGATTTCAATTTTTTCGAAATAGCGAACTGCATCATACGAAATATATCCGAACAAACCGTTATTTATGAATTTGAAATCGTTTTTTTGGGATTCAAATTGTGAAGCAAAATTTTGAATGACTTCTGGAATATTAGTCGATTTTGTAATTTCAAATTTTGAAATTGTTCCGTCAGGAAAATTTTGAGTAACAATTTCGTTTTCAATTTTAATACTCGCAATTGGGTTGCAACATATATAAGAGAAACTGTTGTCGTTACCACGATAATCAGAACTTTCGAGTAACAGACTATTTGGGAATTTGTCTCGAATTTTCAAGTAAACGCTAACTGGCGTAATAGTATCGGCTAAGATTTGTTTGTGATTTGTATTTAATTTGAATTGTTTCATTTTTTATCTGTTTTTGTTGAGTCGTTGCATTGCAACGACTTTACATAAAAAAAAAGGCTTGTCGTGATGACAAGCCTTTTATATGGTTTATTTTATACATATAGTAGGTTTCGCTCACGACGTTTGACGTAATTTGCTCCACCACCAATTTGTATTTTGTATTGTTTTCATGTTTAATTTTGAATTCCAAAAGTAATTAATAAATTTTGAATTCCAAATTTTATTTTCACTTTATTTTTTTATGATTTGTACAAAACTGTCGATTTTTCAGGTATTCTGCGTAAAGGATAGCAACGGAAATCCTTTTTGAGAGGAACGAACAAAAAGATTGGAGTGAATAGCCTGACCTTGCTGTAGTTTACGGAAGCAAGGATACGCCATAAAAAAACCTCGAAAATTGCTTTTACGAGGTTTTTGAATAAGTTATACTTGAATTAGTATTTTAAATTTACTTCCAAATCAAAATTGTCTGAAATAGTTTTGTCTCCTAAACCTTCAAAAAAGCTACCTGATCCGTATTTAATATCATATTTTGTTCTGTTAACAGCTAGTTTTGCAGTTGCAACATTTTTAACAGTTACAATGTCAAAAGTTATAGGTTCAGTTATTCCTTTTATGGTTAAATCCGCATTTACTTTGTAACTATTTTTTGTTTTAGCTCCGATTGATTTGAAAACTAAAGTGGCTGTTGGATGTTTTTCTACTCCAAAAAAATCATCAGCTTTCAAGTGACCATCCAATTTCTCTTTTCCTTCTCCTGCTTTTAAATCTGTAGTATTTATGGATGTCATGTCGACAGTAAAGTTGCCACCAACTAGTTTTTTCCCGTCAAATACCAAGGCACCATCTTTTAAACTGATTGTTCCTGTGTGTTGGCCTGTTACTTTTTTTCCAACCCAGTTAATAGTGCTTTTTGAAGCATCTACTTTTTTTGTAGTTTGTGCTGAAACGGTAGTTCCGAATGCTACTAATAATGTGAATGCAATTGTTTTAATTGTTTTCATTTTTTAAAAATTTAGTTTGTTAGTAATTATAGATTTATAAATAATTCTTTTGTCGATTTTCTTACTTTCTTGTAATATTGTGTTGCGTCATCTTCATGTCGGTAACCAATAGTTGCAACTACAGCAGCGTTTAACCCTTTTTCAGTAAGATTTAATATTTCATTGTATTTTTCTGAATCAAATCCTTCCATTGGCGTAACATCAATTTTAAGTTCTGGAGCTACATTAAGCAAATTTGCCAAGGCTAGATAGGCTTGTTTTGCTGTCCAAATTGAAATTTGTTCAGGTGTTAAAGCACCAATTTTAGATTTCATGAAATCGCCATAACCCGCTATAGTTTCCAGTGGAATTTGTCTAGTTTCGCTTATGTTTTGTAAATAAACATCAATTTCAGCATTGCCTACATTGGTCTCGTTTGCAAAAACAATTACTTGAGATGCATCTACAATTTGTGATTGTCCCCAAGAAACTGGTTGCAATTTTTCACGCAAAGTTTTGTCTTCAATAATAATTACTTTGTAAGGTTGCAAGCCGTAAGAAGATGAGCTAAGTCTTATGGCTTCTTTCAAGGTTTCTAAGTCTTCCGACGATATTTTTTTTGTATTGTCGAATTTTTTTGTGGCATAACGCCAGTTCTGATTTTCAATAAATGTGTCCATATTTAATTTCTGTATTTTTCTAATAAATTGTTTAATTGTTCTAATTCTGTATTGGTTAATTTTTCTGCAAAATAATTTTCATGATGAATTACATCTGGATCAAGCTTATTCAAAACATCTAGCCCTTTTTGAGTTATCAATATCTCAATTTTTCTTCTGTTTGCTGGACATTCGTTTCTGGTAACCATTTCTTTCAAAAGGAGTTTGTCAATTAAACGGGTTGTATTGCTGTTTTTGGCTATCATTCTTTCTTGAATGATACTCATATTTGCAGGCTTTCCTTTTTGACCTCTCAATATTCTTAAAACATTGTATTGCTCACCAGATAAATCGTAAGGCTTGATTAATTCTTGAAATTTGTCACTTATTACATTTCTGGTAAAAGAAATATTGAGTATTACTTTTTTAGCCATGTCAATTGCAACAGTACTTTTTATTTCTTCTTCAATTTTCATATTTTCACTTACAAAATTTGTATGTACAAATGTAATACTATAATTCATTTGTATATACAAATGAATATTAATTTTTTGTTAAATTTTTTTAAGATTTATATTTGAAATTACTACTTTTGAAAAAAATAATTTTATGAATTTATCTCAAAAAGATTGGTCGGCTCAACTAGAACAAGATAATAACTCATTTATATTGGACGTAAGAACCGAAGATGAATGTTCTGATGGTATTATTTCAGGCTCAATTAACATTGATATTTATGAAGGTCAAGGTTTTATATACAAAGTGGAAGAACTCGATAAATCTAAAAATTATTATGTGTACTGCAAATCTGGTGGTAGGAGCGGACAAGCTTGCGCAGTCATGAACCAGCTAGGATTTGAAAACACTTATAATTTAGAAGGTGGTTTTACGCAATGGAAAGGTGAAGTTGCTTTTCCTGAATAAAATAAATACTTTTAAACGGTTCTTTGTACCACTTCAAAAATAGTCCCATCTTCACATTTTAATGTTTTTGATGGAAACTTCATTAATAATGCATAATCATGGGTTGCCATAATTACCGTTTTTCCATTGGTATTTATTTTCTTCAAAACATCCAATACTTCAACGCTGGTTTGTGGATCTAGATTTCCTGTTGGTTCATCGGCCAAAATAAGTTCAGGATCATTTAGTAAGGCTCTTGCAATGGCAACACACTGTTGTTCGCCACCGGACAATTGATGTGGCATTTTATTGGCCAAGTTTTTCATGCCAACTTTGTCCAAAACTTCATTGATTTTGTCTTGCATTTCTTCAGCGTCAACCCAACCAGTGGCTTTCAATACAAATAGCATATTATTACTAACGGTTCTATCTGGCAACAATTTAAAATCTTGAAATACTATCCCAATTTTTCTTCTCAAATAAGGAATATCTTTGTCTACCAAACCATTTAAATCATATCCAACAATGTTTCCTTTGCCCTCGGTTAGAGCCAAATCTCCATAAAGTGTTTTCATAAAACTACTTTTTCCAGAACCAGTTTTTCCTATTATATATAAAAACTCACCATGTTTCACATTTAAGTTCACATTGGATAAAATGGCGTTTCCTTCTTGGTATATATTTACGTTTTCTAACGATAAAATTGTTTGTGACATAATTATTTAATTTATTTTGTAAAAGTAGTAAGTTATGTTTCTTATTCAAAATAAAATGTATAAGAATGCAAAATTGAATACTAAACCTTGTATTTCCTCGTTTTAACCCATAAGAAATATTATATTTGAATTCTAAATTTGCTTTTAAATGAAAAAAAATCCATTATTAATAATCGTTTCCTTTTTCTTCGGATACTTTTCAATATTTGCCCAGCAATCTGCTATTTATACCAACGATTTGGCAAATTACACCAAAGCTTTGTCACTTTATAATAACAAACAATACCAATCGGCTCAAATTATTTTTGATCAGGTCAAACAAGAAAATGCAAATCTTGAAATTCAATCAGATTGTGTCTATTATTCAGCCAATTGCGGAATAAGACTAAATCAAAATGGCGCCGATGAAGCTATGGAAAATTTCATTAAAAATTATCCTACGAGTACCAAACAAAATTTGGCTTATACCGAAGTAGCTACTTATTATTTTGAACAAGGAAGCTACGCGAAAGCTGTTGAATGGTTTGACAAAGTGGATGAAAGTACTTTGACTTCAGGTGAAATGGAACGCTTTAACTTCTACAAAGGTTACAGTTTTTTTAATTCTGGAAAGAAAAAAGAAGCCACAACCTATTTTAATAAAGTAATGAATTCCAAAGAATATGGATCTCAAGCCAAATATTACTTAGGTTTCTTAGCTTATGAAGGCGATGATTATAAGGAAGCTTCTAAATATTTTGACCAAGTTTCGGGTGAAGAAAAATACAAAGAAAAACTGTCTTATTTTCAGGCAGATATGAATTTTAAATTGGGAAAATTTGACGAAGCAATCAAATTAAGTCAAGCTGCCATGGCTAGTTCCAACGCAATCGAAAAATCGGAACTCAATAAAATTATTGGCGAAAGTTACTTCAATTTAAAAAAATACAAGGAAGCCATTCCGTTTTTGAAAGATTACAAAGGTAAAAAAGGGAAGTGGAACAATACCGATTTTTATCAATTAGGCTATGCATATTACAAACAAAGCGATTTTGAAAATTCCATTTCACAATTCAATAAAATAATTGGTGGAAAAGATGCTGTAGCCCAAAACGCTTATTATCATTTGGGCGAAAGTTATTTGAAAACCGATAAAAAACCGCAAGCATTGAATGCGTTTAAAAATGCATCAGAAATGACTTTTGATTTAAAAATTCAAGAAGATGCCTATTTAAATTACGCTCGGTTGAGTTACGATATTGGAAATTCCTACCAAAGTGTGCCTGATATTTTGTCTGGCTTTATGACCAAATATCCAACATCGCCAAATAAGACTGAAATAGAAAGTTTATTGATTAATTCCTTTATAACTTCCAAAAATTATGCTGGAGCCATAACTTTATTAGAAAAAAATAAAATACCAGCAAATAAATTAGCGTACCAAAAAGTGACTTTTTATCGCGGTTTGGAATTATTTACCGATGGAAATTATACCGAAGCCTTGCAATTGTTTAAAAAATCTATTGCAGAACAAAAGGACGCCAAGTTTTCTGCTCGTGCCACATTCTGGAAAGGGGAAACAGAGTTTGTGCAAGAAGATTTTGCCAATGCTTTATTGAGTTATAAACAATTTTTGGGATATCCAGAATCCAAACAAACACCAGAATTCGAAACTATAAATTACAATATTGCTTACAGTCATTTCAAAATGAAGGAATATGACCAAGCTGGAAATTATTTTCAGAAATATATTGAAGTTTCTAAAGATGATAAAACCCGTTTAACAGATTCTTACTTGCGTTTGGGCGATTCACGTTTTGTAACCACTAAGTATTCGTCAGCTATGGAAGCTTATAATAAAGCCATCGATTTAAAAAGTATCGATGCCGATTATGCAGCCTATCAAAAAGCAATGAGTTATGGTTTTGTATCTAAAAATGATAAAAAAATATCCGATTTCAATCTTTTTTTAAAGAATTTTCCAAAATCTGGTTATCGTGACGATGCATTGTTTGAATTGGCAAATACCTACACTGCCGAAAACGAAACTGCATCTGCAATTAAAACCTACGATCAATTAATCTCTGAATTTAAAGGTGGAAGCTATACTTCCAAAGCCATTTTGCGTCAAGGATTAATTTATTATAATGGCGACAAAGATGATTTGGCATTAGGAAAATTTAAAAAAGTTGTGGCAGAATTTCCAAAATCTGACGAAGCAATTGAAGCAGTAAAAACTGCAAGATTAATTTATGTAGACAAAGGTCAAGTTGAAGAATATGCTTCTTGGGTAAAATCACTTGATTTTGTTGAAGTTACAGATTCCGATTTGGACAATGATTCCTTCGAAGCCGCCGAAAAGCAATATCTACAAGGAAATACCAAAGAAGCTATAAAGAATTTATCAAGCTATATAAAGAATTTTCCAAATGGAGCTCATTCGCTTAAAGCTAATTTCTTTTTAGCGGAGTCTTATTTTAAAGAAGAATCTGCCAATTCAATTCCAAGTTATGAGTTTATAATCTCCAAAGCCAGAAATCAATATACAGAACAATCATTGTCGCGTTTGAGTCAGATTTATTTAAAAAACACCAATTATACTAAAGCAATTCCTGTTTTAGTTCGATTGGAATCTGAATCAGATTTTCCTCAAAATAAAACGTATGCACAAGCCAATTTGATGAAAAGCTATTACAATGAAAAAGATTATTCCAATTCGGTGATTTATGCTGAAAAAGTATTGCAAAATCCTAAGACGGAAGATAAAATAAAAAGTGATGCTCAAATTATCATTGCACGTTCGGCCATAAAAGTCAATGATGAAACAAAAGCCAAAGAAGCATATGCGAATTTGCAAAAAACTGCCAAAGGTGAATTGGCTGCGGAATCTCTATTTTATGATGCGTATTTTAAAAATAAGGAATCCAAGTTTGACGAATCAAATAAAGTGGTTCAAAAACTATCCAAGGATTATGCGGGTTACAAATATTTTGGCGCCAAAGGTTTGATTGTCATGGCAAAGAATTTCTACGGATTAAAAGATAGTTTTCAAGCCAGCTATATTTTAGAAAGTGTCATAAAAAATTTCAAAGACTATCAAGATGTTGTAGATGAAGCACAAAGTCAATTGGATTTAATTAAAACTGAAGAAGCCAAAACAAATTCGTCGATAACAAAGTAATTAGAGAAAAGAAGCAAGAAGCAAGATTTCAATATTTTAAGTCTTGTCTCTTGTCTCTTCAACATAATAAATATGAAAAATAAAATCATCATAATCTTACTCATTACTTTACAAACAGTTTTCGCTCAAAAGAAAGATGAAAACATAGGAACCGAAGTCGTAAACGTAGTAAAACCATATTCGCCAACAGTTTCAGATGCCAATAAAATTAAAGAAGTGCCAACGCTGGATGATGCCGAAATCAATAAAAAAGAAACTGTAAAATACCAAATATTTTCTTTTCCGGTGGCTTCCACTTTTACGCCATCAAAAGGGAAAGCTGCTGGTGTGGATAAAGCCAAGCAAGAACGCTTATTTTCGAATTATTTGACTTTGGGGTTTGGAAATTATGCTAGTCTAAATGCCGAATTATTTGTGACTCACGAGTTAGATAAATACCAATATGTTGGCGCTATGTTGCGACACCAATCGTCGCAAGGTGGCATAAAAGGCGTTGTTTTGGACGATAAATTTGCTGAAACTGCTGCAGATGTTTTATATGGTTACCAAAGAAAGGACACCAAATTTTCTGCCAATTTAGGTTATAAAAGAGAGGGCTACAATTGGTATGGCGTTCCACTTAATAGCTTAAATTTTGATAGAAATTCAATAGGAAGTTTAGATCCAAATCATCAATACAATACGATAAATTTAGGTTCAGAACTGACAATTAATGATAGTTTTTTTAATAAGTTAAATTTAAATTTTATTTCGTTTTCAGATAATTATAATTCTAAAGAAAATAGATTTATGATCAAACCTGATTTTACTTTTGATTTTGGAGATACTTCAGTAAAAACCAAATTCGGAGTGGACTATTTGATTTCCGAATTTGACACTACTTATTTAAATAATATTTCTCAAGTTGGAACAAATTCAAATATTAAAATGTCCAATTTAATTTTTAATATCAACCCGAGTTTTCAACTTCTAAAAGATGATTTGTCTGTAGAAATTGGTGCAGATGTGGTTTTCTTTTCCCGTGCAAAAGATGTCTTTGCAGGAGTTGATTATGGATCAGAAACCAGTTTTTTTATCTATCCAAAAATAAATGCTTCTTACAAAGTTGTAGGCGATTTAATGATTGCTTTTGGTGGAATTGAAGGGAAATTAATTCAAAATTCATATGCTGATTTTGCTAATGTAAATAAGTTTTTATCACCTACTTTATCTATTAATCCAACAGACCAACAATATGATCTTTTTGCTGGTTTAAGAGGAAAATTAGCCAGTTCGTTAGCTTACAACTTGAAAGCATCTTACAATGCTTCGAAAGATAAAGCTTTGTTTAAAACAAATGCCTTATCACAATCGCCTGCTAACAATTATAGCTATGGAAATTCATTTAATGTAGTGTACGATAATGTAAAAACGCTTTCCTTTTTTGGAGAATTAAAAGCCGATGTCAATAAAAATATATCATTAGGATTGAACGCAGAATACAATAATTATGGCACAGATTTGGAAGCGGAGCCTTGGAATTTGCCAGCTGTAAAAGCATCTTTCACTACAGATTTCAATATTGGTACAAAATGGTATGCTGGTTCACAAATATTTTATGTGGGAGAAAGAAAAGATCAATTTACCAACTTTGGATTCACATCAAACACAGATTCTGTACAAACTTTAGATAGCTATTTTGATATCAATGCACACATTGGATATAAATATAATGAGAGATTAACCGCTTTTTTAAAAGGAAATAACCTTGCCAACCAAACCTACAATCGTTGGTTAAATTATCCTGTTCAAGGTGCACAAGTTATTTTGGGAGCGAGTTATAAATTTGATTTTTAAGTTTATTTAACTACAAAGAGTTTTAACCACAAAGTTCACTAAGAAATGCACAAAGTTCACTAAGAATTATATCTACAAATTTCACAAGAAAATTACGAAGTTTACAAAGTGTTTTAATCTGTTTGCTTAGTGAACTTTGTGAAAACTTTGCGTTCTTTGCGTTTAAATACTAAGCATGAAACAGAATATCCACCAACAATACCTTCAACTAGTCCAAGATAAAATAGATGTTTTCCAAGACATGATTTCGGCATTAACCGAAGATTCAAAAAATGATGCCAAAGGTTCCGCTGGCGATAAGCACGAAACCGCCTTATCGATGATGCATATTGAACAAGAAAAACTGACGCATAAACTTAAAGAATCAATCGATCAAAAATCAATATTAGATAAAATTGATACTTCGCAAATTCATAATAAAGTCGCTATAGGAAGTTTAGTAAAAACCAATAATTTGACAGTTTATATTAGTGTTGCTTTACCAAAAATCACATTTGAAGCTCAAAATATATTTGCCATTTCTCCGCAATCACCATTGGGAAGTCAATTAATGGGAAAACAAATTGATTTTGAATTTGAAATAAATGGAACGAAATATTTAATTCAAGAGATTTCATAAATTGGCGTTCAAAAAATAACATTTCTCAACTTCAAATCATTTTTTCATTAAATATATTTTATAATTAATACTAAAAATCAACATTTGGTTTATTTTTATAATCAAATATCTATTATTGATTTTAATAAACAACTATAAACCGCAATTTTGTTTCAGTTAAATCGAACTATCAAACATTCAAATCGACAAATAACCGAATCAACAAATAAAATTATGTGCGGAATATTAGCCATCATCGGAAAAGGAAAAGACCAAGAATTAGTAAAACAATTGTCTAAAAGAATGTCGCATCGTGGACCAGACGAAAGTGATTTGCATGTTACTAAAAACGGACATATATTAAGCCACGAGCGTTTGTCAATCATCGATTTGCATTCAGGCCGTCAACCCATCAAAGGAACTTCTACCGCTTATATGGTTCACAATGGCGAAATATACAATCATCAAGAATTAAGAGACGGAATTTTAAAACACCATACTTTCAAAACCAAATCAGATTCGGAAGTGATTGTGCATTTGTATGAAGAATTTGGTTATGATTTTCTAGACAAATTAGATGGTGATTTTGCTTTTGTAGTAATTGATGGCGATGATTATATTGCTGGTCG
>NZ_JANLVD010000262.1:0-1859 GCF_031363805.1 Flavobacterium sp.
GAATTATAGAAAAATAATTTGGATTGCGATCTACATTATAAAAAGGATAACCAAAAGTAGTATCGACCAAAAAATATACTTTGTTCTGAAAATGATAAATATGATTTTTTAATGGAATAATTTTTTCATAAAATGCTTCATCGTTGTTCCACCAAGCATCTTTTCTTGGATAATGATATTGTAAAAAACGTTTTATTGTTCCTTCTCTTTTAATGATTTCAGACTTTTCATTTTCACTAATTCCTGTTGGTATACATTCGCCATTTTCAAACTTATAAAAAAATTCATCCGTAAGATTATGTAATTGATTGTCTGTAAAATGATTTTTATATTCGATGAAGTGAAAGTTGAAGTAAAACAGATGATTTTTATCAGTGAAATAATCACTATTTTTTATAAAAATTAAGGTTTCAATATCAACATCTTCCCAAATTTGAATTCCTTCAGCTGACGAACTCAAGGCATAAACTTGGTTTTTGTCATAGGCAAAACAACTGTTTTCGGATACGATTGTAAACGAATCAGGATCAGAATTTGGCAAAGCAACGCCATTGCAAAAAACTGATTTTTTGTTTTTAGAATAATTTTTATTAATTATAATTTCTGACATAATTTTCCCGTATTTATTAAAACCCAAACCAACCGCCAAATTCTTTCTTTAATTTTTTGGCTTCAATATTATTTGGATCCTTGCTTAAAATAAACTTCACAAGATTCATAATTTCTTTTTTATTGTTTTCTTTTTGATAAACCGATATTAAGTTGAATGTGAGTTCACTTATTTCATTATCCCAATTAAAATCTTGTTTGATATATTCTTTTACACACCAAGAAGCTAAAGTGATAAATTTGGATATTTGGTTGTCATAAAAGTAAGATAAAGCCAATTCGTGCTTGCTCCAATAGTCATTTGAATCTAGTTTTACAGCGTTTTCTAAGTCGGCAATTGATTCCTGCATTCGGTTTAATCTGCGCAGCGAAGCACCACGTCTGTAGGAATAAATTTGATGGGAATTATCATCAATATTTTTCACTAATTGATAGTAATTATCAGCACAAGCTACAGCTTTATCATATTGCTTTTCCTGATGATATTGTTGAAATAACATGAAATAAATCAATTCATTATCAGGTTCAGTTGCTAAACGTTTTTGTAATTCTAAAATAGAATTTTCAACGCTTTCATTTTTCTGAATTAAAAGTGCTTTTTCATTTAAAATAATATTCAAATCGCCCCAAATTTTGGCATAATCATTAAGTTTGAACATTTCGGTTTCAAGAAATTCTTTTTCGTTTTCAATTTTTTCAATAACTTGGAAAGCCAAAATTTGTTGATTGGTTTGATTATAGCAATCAACTAAAATGCGGTTGTTGTAAACGTAAAATTCTAATGGCAGATAATTTATGTATCTAGTAAACATAATATCTATGCTATTGATACAATCTTGATATTTATTGCTCATATATTGTGCATGTGCGAGAGAATTGAGCTGTTGCCAAAATGGCGATAGTTGAAAACCTGTTTCAAATATTGGAATCGATAATTCATATTGATCTAATTCGCCTAAAACAATGCCATAATTGTTACAGTTCATTGCAAAATAATGCTCATGATTCGAATATGGATTGCCTAAATTATTATAGAAAAAATTGCAAAATTCGTGATGTGCATTTTGATAAAATTCCTTCTGTATTTCGCAAATTTTTAAAAAGTTGGCACTGTCTTTTTCAAAATTATGATTTAAATTATCTAAATCTACGCCTGCACTATAACTATTTAATGGTTCCACGAACTGTTTTGGGATGGTTACCATTTCTATTTTATTGTTCACATAATAATTACAAATAATCTGTTTTGC
>NZ_JANLVD010000001.1:0-9023 GCF_031363805.1 Flavobacterium sp.
TGCTCGATATCAAAAGGGAATAATAGCACAGAGTAAAGCAAAAGAGCTTGGAATAGACTTGATATATTTACCACCATATAGTCCAAATCTGAATTTGATAGAAAGGCTATGGAAATTTTTTAAAAAGAAAGTAATGAAAAAGAAATACTATGAAGATTTCAAAACATTCAAAATTGCCATAGAAAAATTCTTTGAAAATTTTGACCAATACCATAATCAGTTATTAACCCTATTGAACTTTAAATTCGAAATTATTAAAGCAAATTAGTATATATGCAATTGCATGTAAAAAAGGGGAGATGCAAGTTGGAAAAATGTTAGTTGTATCTGAAAACACTTTAAATGGTAAAAAATTAATTATTAATTTTCCAACAAAAAGTGATTGGCGAAACAAATCTCAGTACGTCTATATTGAAGAAGGATTGAAAGATTTAGTAAAAGTTATAAATCATTACAAAATCAAGAGCATATCAATTCCTCCACTGGGTTGTGGTAATGGTGGCTTAAAATGGGAATTAGTTAAACAATTAATGGATAAATATCTCGGAAATATTACAAATGTTGATATACAAATCTATGAACCCAATGAGTTGGTAAAAGAAATTTTGCAAAAAGAAAGTATTAAAAAAGAAATTTCTCTAACTGATGCTAGAGCTATGTTGCTTTACTCACTTTATAAATATGAAAGAATGGGTGAAATAGCTACTGTTTTTTCAGCAAACAAACTTGCTTATTTTCTTCAAAAAAGTGGAGAACCAATGCGCTTACAATTTGTACCTTACAAATACGGTCCTTATGCACAGGCAATTGAAAAAGTTTTATATGCATTAAATGGTAAATACTTAAATGGGCTTGAACAAATGACAGCTAGAGCTTTTGAACCTTTACAATTAAATTATGATCGTTATAACGAAGTTGAACAATATGTTATGAAAAATTTAAGTTTAAATCAAAAACAAAGATTAGTTAGTGTTTTTGAAATAATTGAAGGTTTTGAAACAACACTATCTTTAGAAATTCTCTCATCAACACATTTTTTAATCGATCAAAACCCTAAATTAAACGATGATGAGCTTTTTGAAAAAATACAGGACTGGAATCAAAGAAAGAAAAGTTTGATAAACAAAGAATATATTCAAATTGCTATGAATCATTTAAGAGAATTTACAACTAAATTAAATTTTGCATAAATTAAATTGTATCAAAAAAGGTCTAAATCACAGTTTTTCTACAACTCAAACCCAATTTTTACCCCCAATTTCGTCGCGATGATCTTCGTAATTCGTTGTTTCAATTCTGGTATTTTAATACTTTCAATAACTGCATTTGAAAAAGCATACATCAACAATGCTTTGGCTTCTTTTTTTGGAATACCGCGTTGTTGCATATAAAACATAGCCGTTTCGTCTAATTGTCCAATCGTGCAACCGTGGGAACATTTTACATCGTCAGCAAAAATTTCCAATTGTGGTTTCGCGTTTATAGTGGCTTTATCACTCAACAAAATATTATTGCTTTTTTGGAATGCATTGGTTTTTTGCGCTTCTTTTTCTACGAATATTTTCCCATTGAAAACACCTACTGATCTATCAGAAAAAATACCTTTATAATCTTGATGGCTTTCGCAGTTTGGCGTGGCATGTTGCACCAAAGTATAATGATCTACATGTTGGGTTTCACCAATAATCGTAATTCCATTCAAACGACTTACAATTCCTTCGCCAAAATGATAAAAATTCAAATTATTTCTGGTTAAATTTCCACCAAACGAAAAGGTATTGACAGAAACAGTGCTTTCTTGTTTTTGAGACACAAAAGTATTGTCGATTAAATTGGCTTCGTGGTTGTCATTTTGGATTTTGTAATAATCGACAATGGCACGTTTTTGAGCAAAAATTTCGGTGACAGAATTGGTTAAAACTGCATTTTCGTTCAAGCTTTGGTGTCTTTCGATAATCTGAATATGAGCATTTTCGCCCACTACGACCAAATTTCGAGGTTGTACCAAAAGCGACGCTTCCGAACCTGTGGAGAAATACATAATTTCTACAGGCTTGTCAACCACTTTGCTTTTTGGAATGTGAATATAGGCACCTTCATTAGCAAAAGCGGTGTTTAACGACGTCAAACTTTCCTCTCTACTGGCAATTTGATTGAAATAGGTATCGATGACCATTTTGTATTTAGGTTTTGTCAATGCTGATGACATTAAACAAATATCCAAACCATCGTGTGTGGTTGAAGACAAGAAAGAGCTAAAAACGCCATCTACAAATACAACTTTATAGGTGTCAATTTCATGAAGGAAATATTTCTTTACATCAGAAAAATCAATAGATGTTTCGTTTTTTGGAAAAACTGAAAAATCATTTTTTAATATTGAGTTCAGCGAAGTATATTTCCAAGCTTCTTCCTTTTTGGTTGGAAAACCTTTATTTTCAAAGTTTTTTAAAGCCGAAGTTCGAATGTCGTGTAACTCGGAGGTTACATCGATTTTTTCTTCGAAAGCCATAAAAGACGATAGTAATTTTTCTTTTAACATTGTGTTTATTTCAGGTTTCAGGTTTCAAGTTTCAAGTTTTGGTAACTACTGAAATTTGTTGCCTTTAAAATCTTTTTTATTTAAATAGCTTATAAAGTTTTTAATTTTACCGCTTAAGTTTTCATAATCAACTTTCATAGTTTCAAATTTAACTTCAGAAATATAGCCATAATCCAAAATTCTATATAATTGTGACCTAGTTTCGCCAGCCGAGCCTTTTGAAATTGACAAGAATTGTCTAAATTCAAGATTCCCATCTCTTTCAAAACCTTCTGCTATGTTGTCCATAAAAGAACCCGAGGATGATTTTATTTGGTCTTTTAATCTAAAATCAGATTTTAAATTAGTCTCAACACAAATATTATGAACTTCCTTTGCTAATCTCCTTGCTTCTTGCCAAATTTCTAAATCTTCAAATCTATTTATTGTTGCCATACTTAATTTTGTTTCAGTTATAAAGTTTGTTTGTGTCAAGTTTCTCGAACTTGAAACCTGAAACTAAAAAAACTTGAAACTTACACTTAAACTAATTCTTTAATCCAATCGTATCCTTTTTCTTCTAGTTCGTATGCGAGTTCTTTCCCGCCCGATTTTACGATTTTTCCGTCCATTAAAACGTGAACGAAATCTGGAATTATATAATCTAACAAACGTTGATAATGCGTAATTACCAATACAGCGTTATTTTCGTTTTTTAGTTTATTTACCCCGTTAGCTACAATTCGAAGCGCATCAATATCCAATCCAGAATCGGTTTCATCAAGAATCGCTAGTTTTGGTTCGAGCATGGCCATTTGAAAAATTTCATTTCTTTTTTTTTCACCACCAGAAAATCCTTCATTTAAGGAACGCGACAAAAATTTGCGGTCAATTTCTAATAATTCAGATTTTTCACGAATAAATTTAAGCATTTCATTGGCTGGCATTTCTTCTTTTCCTTGTGCTTTTCGGGTTTCGTTTATGGCAGTTCGCATAAAATTTGTTACCGAAACACCTGGAATTTCGACTGGATATTGAAACGATAAGAAAACGCCTTTATGTGCACGTTCTTCGGGAGCTAAATCTGCAAGGTCCTCGCCGTCCAAAAACACCGAACCATCAGTTACTTCATAGTTTTCATTCCCTGCAATTACGGCCGAAAGTGTACTTTTTCCAGAACCGTTTGGCCCCATAATTGCGTGCACTTCTCCTGCTTTAACTTCTATATTTATTCCTTTTAGGATTTCTTTATCGCCAATTGAGGCGTGAAGGTTTTTTATACTTAACATTATTTATTTTTATATAAAATGGAGTTCTATTTTGTTATTTGTGTCAAATTTGTCTGCATTGAAATGTTTATTTCCAAGATAATTCATTCCTAAATATTCGGCCGATTTTCGAAAAGGAATATAAAAATCAAAATCAATTTCATTATCATGCGAATTTGAAATTACTGCAAAATTTTTGCCTCGCAATTTCCTTCCAGTTTCTTTTTCTATTCGAATTAAATCCGAAAATCTGTCGAAAAACACTTTCATAATTCCGCTCATACTATACCAATATATTGGCGTGGCAAAAATTAGAGTATCGTATTTTTCTATTATTGATTTAATTAAAGGCAAAAAATCATCCTCTCTATTTTTACTTTCGTAATCGTAATATGAAAACTGATAATCGTTTAAATTAATAACATCAACATTGAATTGATTTGCAATTCCAGCTACTATTTTTGTTGTATTTCCTTTATTTCTAGACGAACCAACTATAATTACTTTTTTATTTTGCATTTTCAAATTATCCAACAGAACCTTCTAACGAAATTTCCAACAATTTTTGTGCTTCCACTGCAAATTCCATGGGTAATTTATTCAAAACTTCTTTGCTAAAACCATTTACAATTAAAGCAATTGCTTTTTCAGTTGGAATGCCTCGTTGGTTACAATAAAAAACTTGGTCTTCGCCGATTTTACTCGTCGTGGCTTCATGTTCGATTTTGGCTGATGGGTTTTTACTTTCGATATACGGAAAAGTATGCGCGCCGCAATTGTTTCCCATTAACAACGAATCGCATTGAGAAAAATTACGAGCATTATCGGCATTTGGAGCAATTTTCACCAAACCACGATAACTATTTTGTGATTTTCCAGCAGAAATTCCTTTGGAAATAATGGTTGATTTTGTGTTTTTACCCAAATGAATCATTTTGGTTCCTGTATCTGCTTGCTGAAAATTATTGGTCACAGCAATCGAATAAAATTCTCCTACCGAATTGTCACCTTTCAAAATAACCGATGGATATTTCCAAGTGATTGCCGAGCCTGTTTCTACCTGTGTCCACGAGATTTTTGCGTTTTGTTCGCAAATTCCACGCTTGGTCACGAAATTAAAAACACCACCTTTTCCTTCTTTATTCCCTGGATACCAGTTTTGTACAGTCGAGTATTTTATTTCTGCATCTTCCATGGCGATTAGCTCTACACAAGCAGCGTGCAACTGGTTTTCATCACGACTTGGAGCGGTACAACCTTCCAAATACGAAACATAACTTCCAGCATCAGCAATGACCAAAGTTCTTTCGAATTGTCCAGTTCCTGCTTGATTTATTCTAAAATAGGTAGACAATTCCATCGGGCAACGAACACCTTTTGGAATATAACAGAATGAACCATCAGAGAAAACTGCAGAGTTTAAAGCGGCATAAAAATTATCCTTTTGAGGAATCACTGTTCCTAAATATTTTTGTACCAATTCTGGATATTCACGAATGGCTTCAGAAATGGAACAGAAAATAATGCCTTTTTCGCCCAATGTCTTTTTAAATGTTGTAGCTACAGAAACTGAATCAACCACAATATCCATAGCAACATTATTCATCATTTTTTGTTCGTCGACAGAAATTCCTAGTTTTTTATACATTTCAAGCAATTCTGGATCAACATCGCTCAAAGATTTGTTTGGATCTATTGCTTTTGGAGCAGAATAATAGGAAATGGCTTGAAAATCTGGTTTTTCATAACGCACATTTGCCCATTCTGGTTCGGTCATCATTTCCCAAGCACGATAAGCTTCAATTCGCCAATCGGTCATCCATTGAGGTTCATCTTTTTTCTTTGAAATAGCACGAACAATATCTTCATTTAAACCAATAGGAAATGTTTCCGATTCTATATCGGTATAAAATCCATATTCATATTCTTTGGTTTCAAGTTCGATTTTTAAATCGTCTTCGGTGTATTTTGACATCTTTTATTTAAAGATTTAAAGATTTAATAATTCAAAAATTTCAAAAAATTAATTCTTTGTATTGTTATTTAGATATTTAATAAAATTTGAAATACTTTGTGAAATTTCAATACTTAAATTGTAAACAACATCTATTTCAATTTGGCTAGAAAACCCTAATTCTCTAGATAAAATCAACATAATTCTAACTTCTGCGCAACTTCCTTTAGCCTATTTTAAAAATCTAATAAATTGCCGATTATTATTATATTCTGATCCTTCAGCAATATTATTTGTAATTGACACAACTGCTCTTTTAATTTGATCTTTAAACCCAAATTCTTTTTCAAAAACCTTATTGTTTAATAATTCGAAAACCAACTTTGTCAGAAGAATAGATTTTTTATAAACTTCAAATTCTTCAAACGACTTGGTCATAATCTTTCAATCATTAAATTTTTTAATCTTTTAATTTATAGAGAGAAACTCTCCCCACATCCACAAGTTCTACTTGCATTTGGGTTATTGAAAACAAATCCTTTTCCGTTTAATCCGCCAGAAAATTCAAGAATTGTTCCTGCTAAATAAAGAAACGATTTTTTCTCAACAGCAATTTTTATAGTATTATCTTCAAAAACTTTATCGTTTTCTTCTATTTGTTTGTCAAATTTTAATTCGTACGACAAACCTGAGCAACCACCAGATTTTACGCCAACTCGAACGTAATCTTTTGCTGCATCAAAACCATCGTCATGCATCATGTCGACAATTTTTTTTCTAGCAATATCAGATACTTTTATCATAGCTTATTTTGAATTTTTCTAAATAAGCAACAAATATACTACATTTTGGCATTTTTCCCATAGATGTTAACATTTTTATGATTGATAATAGCATAGAAAAAATTGATGTTATTAATTTAAATGGTCAAGATTTTCATAAATTGCAGTTTTTTAATTTTACAACATGAAACTTTACCCAATAGAAACTGGAAATTTCAAACTCGACGGTGGCGCGATGTTTGGCGTAGTACCAAAAACCATTTGGAACAAAACCAATCCTGCCGATGAAAATAATTTGATTGATATTGCTGCTCGCTGCCTATTAATTGAAGATGGAAACCGTTTGATCTTGATTGATAATGGAATGGGCAACAAACAATCGGAGAAGTTTTTCGGATATTATTCACTTTGGGGAACCCATTCAATGGATAAATCTTTAGCAAAATATGGTTTCCATCGTGACGATGTTACAGATGTTTTTATGACGCATTTACATTTTGATCATTGTGGCGGAAGTGTTGTTTGGAACAAAGATAAAACTGGTTACGAAATAGCTTTCAAAAACGCTAAGTTTTGGACTAATGAAAACCACTGGAATTGGGCTACAAAACCTAATTTAAGAGAAAAAGCGTCGTTTCTAGCTGAAAATATTTTACCCATGCAAGAAAGCGGACAGCTAAATTTCATTAAGAGACCAGATTCAGATTTTGGCATTTCATCAGAATTGGGATTTGACATTTTTTATGTCGATGGTCATACGGAAAAAATGATGATTCCACATATTCAATATCATGATAAAACGATTGTTTTTTGTGCCGATTTGATTCCTACTGCTGGTCACTTGCCATTGCCTTACGTGATGGGATATGATACCAGACCATTGTTAACCATGCCCGAAAAATCAAAGTTTTTAAATGCTGCTGCCGAAAACAATTATTATTTATTTTTGGAACATGATGCGCACAATGAAATCATTACAGTAGAAAAAACCGAAAAAGGGATTCGATTGAAAGAATATTTTTCTTGTTTAGAAATATTAACTTAATGTTAAAAAATATAAACTTAAATTAATAATTAAGATTTTTACACCAAATTATAACTATATGAGAATTTTGAAACGTATTTACTTATCTGGAATTTTAGCCATTTCACTTGTGAGTTGTGGTGGTGCTCAAAAAGCAATAATGATTACGAATCCAGCAAATATAGATAGTCGTCCGCTGAAAACTACAAAATTAGCCGACAAAGATTTGCAACGTTGGAGTCATCTTGATTTAGTAAAAGATACTGTTCCTGGCATGAGTGTCGATAAAGCTTACGCCGAATTATTAAAAGGTAAAAAAGCCAATAAAATTATTGTCGCTGTAGTCGATTCAGGAATTGATATTGAACACGAAGATTTAAAGTCAAGCATCTGGAAAAACCCTAAAGAAATTGCAGGAAATAAAAAAGACGACGATAACAATGGTTATATCGACGATGTTAACGGTTGGAATTTTCTTGGAGATTCAGATAATGAGCAACTTGAAATGACTCGAATTGTAAAAAAAGGAAACGATGGTTCTGTACAATATCAAAATGCTACTGCAGAATTGGAAAAAAATAAAGCGGAGTTAGAACCTCAAAAACAACAATTGGATATGATTCTTGGTGCAGATGCTGCCATAAAAAAATATTTGAAAAATGATAAATATACTTTGGCAGATGTTAAAGCTATTAAAACCACCGATCAAAGTTTGGGTCAGTCACAATCCATTATGACGCAAATACTTTATGGCGCCACGAGAGAAGAATTTAATTCGCAAATGGAAGAATATAAAAATTTTGTATACGACCAGTTGAATTACAATTTAAATACAGAATTTGATGGTCGTATAGTCTTAGGCGATAATCCAGATGATTTCAGTAAGAAAAATTATGGCAACAATAATGTAATTGGACCCAAGAAAGAAGGAGCAAAGCATGGAACGCATGTAGCGGGAATAATAGCTCAAATTCGAAATAACAAAAAAGGTGGCGATGGTGTTGCCACAGATGTAGTTCAAATTATGGCGGTTCGTGCCGTACCAAATGGCGATGAATATGATAAAGACATTGCTCTTGCCATTCGCTATGCTGTTGATAATGGAGCAAAAGTTATTAACGGAAGTTTTGGGAAAAGCTATTCTCCCCATAAAGACTGGGTTTTTGATGCTATAAAATATGCCGCTTCAAAAGATGTATTGTTTGTTCATGCAGCCGGAAATTCTTCAGAAGATATTGATCAGGCTCCTAATTTTCCAAATGATGCCGATGGTGCAAACCCAGAGTACGCCAATAATGTTTTAACTATTGGAGCACTAAATTTTGAATATGGAGCTTCACAAATGGCAAATTTTTCAAATTATGGAAAAGAAAACGTAGATATATTTGCTCCTGGAGTTCAAATTTATGCTACTACTCCAAATAATAAGTATGAATTTTTGGGAGGAACTTCAATGGCATCGCCAAATACTGCT